>CAYNNV010000061.1:0-10816 GCA_964398625.1 uncultured Sangeribacter sp.
ACGACCCCAACATTAAAAGTGTTGTGCTCTACCAGCTGAGCTAGCGAATCATCATTTTGCTCTAACAACTACTTTACTTCTCGATTTCGCTGTTTTGCGGTGCAAAGTTAATGCTTTTTTTATTACCGGACAAATTTTTTCAGCTTTTTTTCTCTTTTTTTTATTTATTTCTTTCTCTCAATACTTTTTCTTAATTTTGTTCACACGTTTTGCGTTTTTAAACGTTATTACATTATATCAACTTTTATAACGCTATGAAGAGATATCTTTTTATATTGCTCGCTTTGATGATACCGGCTTTTTGTGCCGTAACCGCCAAGGATCCTAAGGGAAAGATGGCTTTTGAGGAATATTCCCATAATTTCGGTACCATTAAGGAGAGCGCCGGTCCTGTGACATACGAATTTAATTTTGTTAATGCCGGCGATGGCAATCTTTCCATCATTGAGGCCACTGCTCAGTGCGGCTGCACGAAGCCCTCTTTCCCCAAAGCCCCGATCGCTCCCGGAAAAACCGGCAAGGTGAAAGTTACCTATAATCCGGCAGGCCGTCCGGGTGCTTTCTCCAAGACCATTACCGTGAGAGCCACAGGGTCGCCATCAAAGGCTAAACTTAAAATCACCGGAACAGTAACCCGCTGATTTTAGAAAACACCACTATTTTAATATTGGTTATGAATCATATCTTAAGGCTTCTTCTACTGCTAATATCTTTTTCTTGCACTACCGACATCTTCGCAGCCGACAATCTTGAATGGCTTCAGAAAGATTATGACTTCGGCACCTTTAAGGAGCTGGAGGGGAAAAAGACAGGTATAGTGAAATTCATCAATCGTGGTGATAGCCCCACGCTGATCACACGTGTGCGCACCTCTTGCGGATGTACAGGTGCTGAATATCGTGAAGGGCTTATTGCTCCCGGCGATACTGCTTGGGTTAGCTTTACGTACGACCCTACCGGGCGCCCGGGACGATTTGAAAAGACGGTGAAAGTCTACACCGGTGCCGACAACGATCTCACCTCAATCACGATTCGCGGAACTGTGATTGGCGAACCGGCTTCACTCATGAAGCTTTACCCCGTCGATGCCGGAGAATTGCGTCTTTCCGGTGATTTCACAAATCTCGGTGATGTAAAGTCCGGTCAGGGGCGCCACTTTTTCCTTAATGGGTATAATACTACCACCGATACTTTGCGACCCCGCATCATAGCTCTTCCGGAGTCATTCTCATTTGCTATGTCGCCTACCGAAGTTCCACCCGGCGATCTGGTCACTTTCAGCATATACTATGATGCTTCCAAGGAGAAGACTCTTGGCGAACATGAATACTCTTTCCGCGTCCTTCCGGATGAGAAAAGCTCTACTGCTACTGACTTCAGAGTTAAGGTAACTCTCCATCCGGACGCAGCAGCCAATGCCTATTCTCTAAAGGGAGAGGAACCGAGAGCCACCCTTTCGACTGAACTCATCGACCTGGGAAAAACTGCCGCTTCAGGAAAAGCTCCTTTTGAATTTTCTATCAAAAATTCCGGAGATGCACCATTGATTATCAACCGAATATATTGTCCGGCGGGTGCTGTAGTCATTAAGTCTCACCCTTCCAAGCTCAAGCCGGGCAAGAGCGGCAAGGTGAAGGGCTATGTCAATCTCTCGGAAATTGAAACTCCGGGATTTGGATTACGTCTTGACGTCATCACCAACGATGCAGATCGTCCCGAGCGAAGCGTCCGCATCAGTGGTATGCGGCAATAGCGCATACTCCTATTGTAAATCCCACACTTATAAGCATAACTTTTAAAAATCTGACTATCGTGAATACTAATCAGGATCATCCCGAAAACGACAGCCAATATAAGGGGCTTCAGGTGAACAGCGGCGTCATCTCACAGCCTACCGTCAATCCCTACCGCCGCGCTCAACGCGCTGCACGGCGCAGGCTCACGGCCAACGACTATGTTGAAGGTATACTAAAAGGTGACGTAAGCATTCTTGGCATGGCTGTGACTCTTGTTGAGTCAACTGCTGATTCTCATCAGGCTCTTGCACAGGAGGTGATTGAGAAGTGTCTTCCCTATTCCGGTAATTCCAAGCGCATAGGAATCACCGGCGTGCCCGGAGCCGGCAAGTCCACGTCTATTGATGTATTTGGCCTGCATGTTTTGCGTCAGGGAGGCCGGCTTGCAGTGCTTGCCATTGACCCCAGTTCCGAACGTACACGAGGCTCAATTCTCGGCGATAAGACTCGCATGGAGAAGCTCTCTATGGAAAAAGATGCGTTCATCCGCCCTTCCCCTTCAGCCGGGTCTTTAGGCGGCGTGGCTCGAAAGACTCGCGAGACTATCATACTATGTGAAGCTGCCGGCTACGACAACATCTTCGTTGAGACCGTCGGCGTAGGTCAGAGTGAGACTGCTGTTCACTCTATGGTAGACTTTTTCCTGCTTATCCAGCTTGCCGGCACCGGCGATGAGCTGCAGGGCATTAAGCGCGGCATCATGGAAATGGCTGACGGTATCGTCATAAACAAGTGCGATGGCGACAACGTGGAACGCGCTCGCCTTGCTGCCGCTCAGTTTCGCAATGCCCTTCACCTCTTTCCGCCCACACCATCCAAGTGGGTGCCTGAGGTGATCACATACTCCGGATATTACGAGCTGTGTATTGATGAGGTATGGGATATGATTGACCGCTATTTTGAATATGTCAAGCGCACCGGCTACTTTGAGCGTAAGCGCAACGAGCAGGCAAAATACTGGATGATAGAGACTATCAATGAGCAACTGCGGAATAATTTCTATCAGACTCCGGAAGTACGCACCCTTCTGGAGCAGAAGGAACTTCGCGTGCTCAACAATGAGCAGAGCTCCTTCACTGCCGCCAAGGATGTGCTTGACTTCTATTTCTCCAGTCTTCGCACTCAGGAGCAGAAATGATTTCTTGTCAAAAAATATTAACTTTGCAGATGCGAATAAAAATTACGCTCTGAATAACAACCAAGACTATGGCAAATCAACTTGTAGAGATGGTAGCTGCCGGAGCTCGTCGCTATGGGCGCCGCGAGGCTTATCGCTTCTGCTGGCGCAAAGACGGTGAATGGCTATCTACATCATGGGCAGACTTCAAGACTCAGACGGAAGTCGCTGCCGCCGGCCTTGCCGCTTTAGGACTCGTGCCCGGTGACAGAATTGCCATCTGCTCTCCGAATACGCCTCAGATATTCATAACTGAGCTTGGAGCTTTTGCCAACGGCATAGCTTCAATTCCCATCTATGCAAGCAGCAGCCAGAGTCAATTTGATTTCATTGCAGCTGACGGCAATGCCGGAGTAATCTTTATCGGCGACAGACATCAATATCCCCTTGCCTATAATTTTTGGAAGAAGCATCCTGAGAAAGTTTCGAAGATTGTAATCTTCAAAAACATCGGCCTTGACCTCTTTGATGATGACACCGTATCAATCACCTGGGATGACTTTGTGCGTCTCGGCATCAAGGAGGGAAACAAGTGGCGTGAGGAGATAGCGCGTCGCTCCGAATCTGCGACTGCCGACGATATGGCTACACTTATATATACATCGGGCACTTCCGGCGAGCCAAAAGGTGTAGTAATCACCCATGCCAATTATGCTGCTGCAATGAATCTGCATCTTGCGAGGCTTACGGAAGTGAGTGATGAGGATCTGTCCATGTCGTTTCTTCCCATGAGCCATATACTTGAAAAGGCCTGGATTTTCTTCTGTCTGACCAAGGGAATACGCGTGGCGGTTAATTACGACCCTCGAAATATTCAGGATACAATAAAAGAGGTTAAGCCTACGGTGATGTGCTGTGTGCCTCGCTTCTGGGAGAAAGTATATGCCGGAGTCCGCGACAAGATACGCGGAATGAGCCGTATGCAACGCCTGGCTGTGGCTCGCGCACTTAGAATCGGGAAAAAGCGCAACCTCAAATATATGCGCCTCGGACACCAACCTCCTCGTCTATTGGAATTAGAATATCGATTTTGGGACAAAAGAATTTTTTCCCGTCTAAAGGATGCAATCGGCATTCCAAATCCAAATATGTTTCCCACAGCCGGTGCCCCTCTTTCTGACAGAATATGCGCCTTCATGCACTCCGTAGGAATAAATGTGGTCATTGGGTATGGATTGAGTGAAACCACCGCTACGGTGACTTGTTTCCCTCAAATCGGTTATGAGATAGGCACCGTAGGCACTCCATTAGAGCATATAGAGGTGAGAATAGACCCCTCAAACAGCGAAATATTGGTGAAAGGGCCAACCGTCACACCCGGTTATTACAACAATCCGGATGCTAACAAGCACGCTTTCACCGACGATGGTTTCTTCCGCACCGGTGATGCCGGCTATCTCACTCCCTCGGGAGCGCTTAAACTCACGGAGCGAGTGAAAGACCTCTTCAAGACCTCCAACGGCAAGTATATTGCCCCGCAGGCTCTCGAAAGCCGCCTTGCGGAAAATAAATATATTGACGAAGCCGCAGTTATCGGAGAGGGTAGAAAGTTTGTCAGCGCCCTGATTGTCCCCAACTTTCATCATCTCCGCAAATGGGCCGAGCAAGAGCATATACCATATAACGATACCGCAGAACTTGTCAGCAACCCTAAGGTAGAGGATTTTATCCTTAAACAAATCAACCGGGTGCAAAAGAGCATGGCTGATTATGAAAAGATAAAACGAATCACCCTGTTGCCGAATCACTTCTCCATTATGAACGGGGAAGTCACCAATACCATGAAGGTGCGCCGCAACATAGTTGCAAAGCGGTATTCCCGACAGATTGAAAATATGTATGACAATAGCGATAAGTAGATCAATAAAGAGATACTTAAAGCATAACCCAGCAGTCAATCCAACCAACCATGATAACTCAGGAACAGCTTAAAGAAACTGTGGCGCGCACCGAAGCGCTAAAGAAATATCTTGACATTGATAATAAAAAAATAGAACTCGAGGAGGAAGAACTTCATACCCACGTCCCGGACTTTTGGGAAGATCGCGAAGCGGCAGAAAAACAGATGCGTAAAATCAAAGATATACGCTTCTGGATTGATTCCTACAAAGAGGTGGAAAAATTAGTGGAGGAACTCGGACTCGCTTTCGACTTCGTCAAGGAGGAACTCGTCACGGAGCAGGAGGTTGACAATCTCTATGATTCCACAATAAAAGCTATCGAAGACCTTGAGCTCCACAATATGCTCCGCTCCGAAGAGGATAAGCTCGGTGTTGTTTTGAAAATCAACTCCGGCGCCGGAGGCACGGAATCACAGGACTGGGCTCAGATGCTCATGCGTCTATATCTTCGCTGGGCTGAGCGGCATGGCTACAAAGCCTCTATTGCCCGCCTTATCGAAGGCGATGATGCCGGCATCAAGTCAACGACCATCAATATTGAGGGCGACTATGTATATGGCTTTCTGAAAAGTGAAAACGGTGTGCACCGACTGGTGCGCGTCAGCCCTTACAACGCCCAGGGAAAGCGAATGACGTCATTCGCATCTGTTTTTGTGACTCCCCTTGTTGATGACACTATAGAAATTCATGTATCGCCTGCGGCTGTATCCTGGGATACATTCCGCTCAGGTGGAGCCGGAGGACAGAACGTAAACAAAGTAGAATCCGGTGTGCGTCTGCGCTATCAATATAAAGACCCTTATACCGGCGAGGAGGAGGAAATACTTATTGAGAACACTGAAACCCGCGACCAGCCCAAGAATAAAGAGAATGCCATGCGCCAGCTCAAATCTATCCTCTACGAGAAAGAGTTGCAGCACCGTATGGCAGAACAGGCCAAAGTTGAAGCCGGCAAGAAGAAGATTGAATGGGGTAGTCAGATTCGCTCCTACGTATTTGATGACCGACGCGTGAAAGACCATCGCACCGGGCATCAGACTTCTGACGTAAACGGCGTGATGGACGGTGACATTGACCCATTCATCAAGGCTTATCTCATGGAGTTCGCCGCTACGCTCGAAAACGAATAATCACTCCCCCCCTTACTCTGCCTCGGAAAGCTCCGTAGAGGATTTTTCGCTGATACCGGCTATTCGCCCGTCGATCATCTCTATAATTCTGTCGGCTGAAGCAGATACTATCGGGTCGTGAGTCACAACTACGAAGGTCTGCCCAAGACGCTCTCGAAGATCTCCTATGAGAGCTATTATCTCGTCGCGGTTGCGAGAATCAAGCGAACCTGTGGGTTCATCGGCAAAGACTACACCGGGGCTGTTGATCAACGAGCGTGCTATGGCTACTCGCTGACGCTCTCCTCCCGACATTGCTGCCGGCTTGTGCGAAGCTCTTTCGCCCACTCCCAGCATATTCAGCAGCTGCATAGCCTTCTCTTTGGAGGCCTTGCGACTTGCGCCTCCTATCAGAGCCGGGAGTATTACATTTTCCACAGCCGTAAATTCCGGCAAAAGTTGATTTTGCTGGAATATGAAGCCGATATTACTGTTGCGAAACCGCGACAGTCTCCTGTCGGAAAGACTCGTCAGCTCCTGCCCGTCGTAGACCACCTCTCCCGAGTCGGGAGTATCAAGAGTACCGGCAATCTGTAGTAAAGTAGTCTTCCCGGCACCTGACGGACCGGCTATGGCCAGAATCTCACCTGAATTGATTGTAAGAGATATATCCTTAAGCACCTGAAGCGTGCCGAAAGATTTATTGATATGGTTGAGTTGAATCATTGGAATATACGTTTTAATATCTTATCATTTATTCCCGGAAATTTTCAATATCACATGGTTGGCAAGATAAATGCCGAAAACTGCCGGAACCGAAGCAAGCGTTCCCGCTGAGGTAAGTTTATTGCGCCCTTCAGCCATCACCACAGAGCCCCTTCTCGGCGCCTCTGTACTGCACACTACGCGAACGGAAGGATGCACCCCCGCCTTTTTAAATCGCTGCCTCACGGCTCTCGCAAGGCCATCCTCGCGCGTCTGCCACAAGTCGGAATATATCACGCGTGATGGATCAAGACGCCCTCCGGCACCCATTGAGGAAATCACCGGTATACCGCGATTCTTACACCCGAGTATCAATCCGCATTTCGGAGCTATCGTATCAATGGCATCAATCACATAATCGAAACCGGAATCTAAAATTTGTCCGATATTTTCCTCGCTCAAAAATATATCCAAAGCTTCTACATTGCACCCGGGATTAATATCTTTAATACGTTCTGCAAATAGAGTGGTCTTCTTCATTCCCACAGTACTTCCGAGTGCTACAAGCTGACGGTTGATATTTGAATCAGCCACTGTATCGGAATCAACTATGGTAATATTTCCAATGCCGCTGCGCACAAGCATCTCTGCTGCATAGCCACCTACGCCACCAACCCCAACCACGAGCACTCTTGCTCGGGAAAGACGAGTAAATGCATCCTCCCCTATCAGCGCTATGGTGCGTGAAGCCCATTCTTCCTGACGGTCATTTTTCATCACAGCCATTTTATTTTAAATTCCTGAGGATAGAGATTGTTGGCTCGGTTACCCAAATTATTTACTGCTCCGAGAGGCAAGCCTTCAAATGTCAATACAGTTATTCCGCGAGGTGTATCTGCGGGCAGCACAAGCGTCTGATGGCGCAGATACCTCAGCGCATCTTCCTTGTCAACTTCAACCTCCGGAAGTGAACCGCGCAGGAAAATACGCGACATCAGAACCGGGTGAGTCACAACTGTCTTGCGCCCCTTCATCCTCGCAACTTCTACGCCTGCGAGCAAGGGATTTGTTATATTTTTAAGGGAGTAATATATTGGAAGCAAACCTTCCGGCATAGCTATCACGGAATCCTCTATTGCAATTCCCGTCAGTCTCTTCCCGCTCACCCATTCAGGGAGCGCAACGGTCGCAGGAGTCTTCTTCTGCTTCTGCTTGCGAGTCTTGGTCGCTCTCACCGCCTCATCCTCACTCTTACGCATAAGAGCCACAAAAAGTCCTTCTCCTCGGGTGATACCGGGTATAAACCTCAGGGCCGGAAGCGATGGATTCAGCGACGGATGAATACCGAATTTCTCCGCAAGACCCGTATCTATAGCCTCCAATCCTAACTCACGACAGGCGAAATCCACATTGTCCTCGTTCTCGCTTCGGTTGAGAGTGCATGTAGAATAAATGAGATAGCCGCCGGGCTTCAGCATCTTCACTGCCTCCGTAAGTATTTCTCTCTGAAGTGCGGCACATTGGCTTATAAGCGACGGCGACCACTGGCGCCGAGCCACCTCTTCCTTACGCATCATCCCTTCGCCGGAACATGGGGCATCCACAAGGATAAAATCAAAGGTAAGACCTGACGAAACGAGTGCATCGGCAGGAAGATTTACAGCCACAACTCTCTGATCGCCATATCTTATAAGATTTTCGCGGAGAATCTGCGCGCGCCGTCGGTCATACTCATTTGCAACAAACACAACATCATCATCTTCAATAGCATCAAGCAGCGCAGTGGTCTTCCCTCCCGGAGCGGCACACAAGTCAAGCACACTCTTCGGTTTCACCGGAAGCGAGGCTGCAATTGTGCCGATAATCATAGAGGAAGCATCTTGCGGATAAAATTGTCCGGCATGCCACTGGGGAGTAAGGGTGAAGTTAGGACGCTCCGGAAGATAATATCCATTGTCAGCCCACGCTATCTTCTCAGCACCCTCCATCCATGCAGGATGCTTTCCTCCTTTCCCTCTTGCGAACCTTACACTGCTCTCCGGAGCATCATCAAGAGCCGACGCTATCCGGTCAGCGGCTTCAGGGAAGTCTGCTTTTAAAATACTTAGGAATTCAGCGGGAACAGGGGTGCTTATATTTTTCATTTCGTAATGATGTTGTCTTTGCAAAATTAGCCAATTTCGGTTAATTTGATTAAATTTGCATTGAAAAATATCTAAAAATGGCTCTCACACCGGCTCTATATCTCATTCCGGTAGGACTAAGCGATGCTCCTGCCGACACTTATGTACCACCTTATAACATTGAGGTGGTGAAGGAAATACGCACTTTCATCGTTGAAAATGTGCGCACGGCACGTAGATTTCTCAAGAAGTTCTACCGCGACCTCGATATAGGGGCTATTACCTTCTTTGAGCTTAACAATCATACCGATCCTATTGATATTCCTACATTCATAGAGCCGCTGCGTCAAGGCGAGCCGGTAGGAGTGATGAGCGAGGCCGGTTGCCCCGCAGTGGCTGACCCGGGAGCTCTTGTTGTAGAAATAGCACAGAGCGAGGGACTGAGAGTGATTCCTCTTGTCGGGCCTTCATCAATTCTGATGTCGCTTATGGCCTCCGGCTTCAACGGACAGGGATTTACGTTCAATGGCTATCTTCCTGTAGCCGATGCTGAAAAGGCCAAGGCCATAAAAAATCTTGACGCACTCTGCCGACGCACAGGTATGACCCAGATATTTATTGAGACCCCGTACCGCAACAACCGCACCGTGAAGCTGCTTGCTGAAACTCTTCATCCTGACACGTTTCTTTGTGTAGCTGCCGGCATCACAGATCCTGAAAAGGAGTGCATACACACTTTCCCTGCTCGTATGTGGCGAAAATTCAATTATGATTACGGCAAAACACCTGCCATTTTCCTCATAAACAGAAAATGAAGCGTAGAGAACTCTCTTTTCGTCCCGGGCAATACGTCATCAATTTTGAGAATCCTGAGGAATCACAGATGCCTGATCCTCCTGATGCTCCGCAGGCTCAATCTCAACCTACAGAGTCGGAAAGTTCGGTTAGCTCATCGCGAAAGCAAATACAATATATATCATTCGGATCGGGAAGTTCAGGCAATTCGGGATATATAGCCACTTCGCGCGGCGGAATCCTCATTGATGCAGGAGTGCGACCGGATCATGTAGAGGCTTCTTTGTTGCGCTATGGCATGGGAATGGACTCCGTGAAGGCCATTGTGCTTACTCATGACCATACTGATCATGTGAAATTTGCCTATCAGATACTTCGCAGCTATAAGAATATCAGGCTTTTCTGTACTAACCGCGTAATGAACGGCCTGCTACGCCGCCACAGCATCTCCAAGCGCATCAAGGAGTATCACACCCCGATATTCAAAGAAATTCCCTTTAAGCTCTTTGACTTTGAAGTCACTGCATTCGACGTACCGCATGACGGCACCGACAATATGGGTTTCTCGTTTCTATGCGATGATCGTCGCTTTGTCATAGCCACTGACCTGGGAGAAATTACTGAGCGTGCACGCTACTATATGCAGCTCGCCGACTGGCTTGTGATAGAATCAAACTATGACTCCCGGATGCTGGAGGAGGGGAAATACCCTATGTACCTCAAAGCCCGTATCCGCACGTCACGCGGACATCTTGATAATGAGCACACCGCAGCTTTCCTTCGGGAGATAGCGTCAGAAAGACTCAAATATGTGTTTTTATGCCATCTTTCGGCTGACAACAACACTCCTGAGAAGGCGCTGGCTGCTTCGAGGAGGGCGCTTGAGCAGGCCGGATTGACAGTGGGTACAGCATGCGAGACTATTGCTGACCGCGAAGCTGACATACAGCTCTCAGTGCTTCCCCGCTTTGAAGCTTCGCGCCGCTTCATATTCCGTTGACGCAATGTCTGCATATTGAAAAAGGCCCGAAGTGCACCGCACCTCGGACCGTTTATCGCAAGTAGTTAAAAATAGCTACTTTATAATTATCTCAGCCCACTGACCATTCGGCACCGTTCTTGGTGTCCTTTACTTTGAATCCGAGCCGAGCGAGGCGGTCGCGGATAAGGTCGGAAGTAGCCCAGTCCTTTGAGGCTTTCGCTTTGGCGC
>CAYNNV010000062.1:0-10365 GCA_964398625.1 uncultured Sangeribacter sp.
TGCACAGCGGCATCGACTTGGATAGGGAAAGCGAGTCGGGGTGTGAAGACTTGCCATGTACATTCAATAAGCGTAGAGTCGTCATCAAGGCGTGTCAGAGAATTAATATAAAGAGGAGCGGAGGAATCATGAAATGACCATCCGATCATTTTGACGCCTTTATTGACCCGGCGTGACAAAGCCTCCGCAAGCAAAGCTGAATCAGCAGGAAAAATCACAGTCTTCACCGAGGGGCCATCAGCCATTTGTGCCTTCTCGCAGGCTTTCCTTTCAAGAGATGAAAATTCATCATCCTGCTCTGCAGCGATATTGGTAAAAATGACCGTATCGGGATTGATGGTATCGGCCAGAGCTTTCATCTCACCGTGACGTGAGATTCCGGCTTCAATAAGTGCGATCTGATCATCGGGCTTCACTTCCCAAAGCGAGAGAGGCACACCAATCTGAGAATTGTAGCTGCGGGGACTACGGGCAACTGTATACAGCGGCTCAAGTGCCTGAAAAAGCCACTCTTTGAGTGT
Organism: uncultured Sangeribacter sp.; assembly: GCA_964398625.1. Classification (GTDB taxonomy): domain Bacteria; phylum Bacteroidota; class Bacteroidia; order Bacteroidales; family Muribaculaceae; genus Lepagella. Next base: position 522 of record CAYNNV010000062.1, read on the forward strand.
AGTCTTTCCTGCACTGCCACAAATAGCGACCATCTCACCGTGGAAACCATCGCGCCCGGCAGCAATTTTCTGAAGTGCTTCGGTCGTTGACTCCACAATGAAGAAATTGGCATCGGCCACGCCCTTCATCTCATCGGGTATATGGGTCACGACAAAGTTTCTTACACCGGCTTCGTATAGACTTGGAATAAACCTGTGCCCGTCATTTACCTTAGTGGGGATAGCGAAGAAAGCTGTATGAACGGCATCAGTCAGGGAACGCGAATCGGTCAGGAGTATTGATATATCAGACGGGATCAGTCCGGATGAATCTAATCCGAGCCTTGAAGAGAATTGAGCCTCATTCATAGTAATGCATTTATGATAAAGGAGCGGAGCAGAAGAGACTGCACCACTGAATCGCACTGCAAAGTTAGTAAAAAATGAGGAATCGGGAGGAATAGAAAAAACAGTATGCAGGAGGGCTGCAATTGTTAAAATGAGGAGTATTTTAAGATTTAAATGTTAAATATGTAAAAAATCGGATTGTTTGATTAATTTTTTTGCCGAAAAAATTTGCAAATGGAAATTCAGGCATTACCTTTGCAGAGATTTTTGATAGCAACAAATTTGTTTTATTATTTTAAACTTTAAGAAAAATGAAGAAAGTAGTTCTTTCACTCGCTGTTCTTTTCAGCGTAGCTATGGTAGCTTGCAACGGTAACAAAACTGCAGAAACTAACGACTGCCCCGAGGTAGTAGCAGAAGAAACTGTAGTAGCTGAGGATACAGCTAATGGCGAAGAAGCCGCTGCTGTTGAAACTGTAACAGAAGAAGCTCCCAAGGCTGATGCCGCTAAGGAAGAAGTTAAGGAAGAAGCTCCCAAGGCTGACGCTGCAGCTCCCGCTGAGCCCGCTAAGGATGAGGCTAAGCCCGAAGCCGGCAAGTAAGAAACAGCTTAACTACCGACACACATACCGACACCTTTCAGAGAGAGGTGTCGGTTAATTTTTTTCTTTAGATGCTCGGAGAACTATGAGAACTATGAGGGCTTTTGAGGCACTGGTTGAGCACTGGTTGAGCACTGGGAGCACTGGGAGCTCTATGACAACTATGAGAACTATGAGAACTATGAGGACTATGAGGACTATGAGGGGCTTTTGTGGAGTATTAGGATGTTAGTGGATTTTGTATTAATTTTGCAGCATGAACAGCGAAGTTGAAAAATATCTGGTGTGGGCTGAAACGATGAGCTGCGCCTGCACTGTATGCGATGTCAATCTTGACATCATCTTTATGAATGAGCGTTCAAGGGAGACATTTGCCCGGCATGGTGACCTCCTGGGGAGAAATCTTATGGATCTGCATCCGGAACACGCAAAAGTCACCATCCGCAGGATGATGGAGACTGATACAACCAATGCCTATACTATCTCGAAGGCCGGACTGAAGAAACTTATCTTCCAGACTCCCTGGCATAAGGATGGAAAGGTGTCCGGGCTTGTGGAGCTCTCAATGGTGATACCGGAGGATATGCCCCACTATGACCGCGGCTGATTATTTTCTATAAGATATACCGTTTCACAATTATACTATCTTAGTTAAGATTATGAATAGAAAGCAACTTATACTCCTTTCGAGCGTACTACTGATAATAGGCGCCCTCGTAGGCTTTATTATTTATCTCATATCGCAAAATTCAAAAATACAGGCACAGCAGGATGATGTAATTGCCCAGCGCGATAGTCTGGAGTTGGTGAAAGATCAGATAGCACTGACCGACCTTGCCTCACAGGTAGACAAGATAGAGGCGGATTTCTCGCAGTATGAAGATCAACAGGTATATCTTAAGAATGACTCTATCGTACAGAAATACAATCAAGCCCGCCAGAGAGTTGAGAGCTTGATGAAAGAGCTGAATGCGGAACGCAAAAAAGGGAATTTATCGGCAAAGGAACTGGCTGCTTCACGCGCGAAAATCAAGCAACTGGAAGGAGAAATCTCGACTCTGCGCGGTATTGTGCGCCACTATCTTGAGGAAATTCAGCGCCTTGGCAAAGAGAATGAAGGACTGCGCCAGGAGATACAACAGGTGAGCGCACGCAATGAGGAACTGAGTACTCAAGTGGCATCAACCTCGTCGGAAAACCGCCAACTATCGCAAACTGTACAACTGGCTAAAAAGCTAAATATCACTGCATTGTCACTAAGAGCCTATAATAAGAAAGGGAAAGCGGAGAATAATGTAACCAAAGCTCGCCAGCTGGGAGTGAGCTTCTCAGTATCGCCCAATAACACAGCTGCAGCCGGCATGAAGACATTCTATATCCGCATCATTTCGCCCGAAGGGACTCTGCTTGGCGGAGGAGTAGCTGCACCTATTGACGGCAAAAGTGTAGGTTGTACTTCTGCCCGCACTATAGAATACGCCAACGATGAAGTGCCTGTGACCGTATATTGGGACGTGAATACTACGCTTACACCCGGTGACTATACGGTAGAGGTAATATGCGATGGCTATCGTCTTGCCAATCGTCATTTTAGTCTCAATAAATGATGAAGCGCACTTTACACTTTCTTGCCGAACTTAAGAATAATAATAATCGCGAATGGTTTCAGGCTCATCGCGAGGAGTATGACTATGTGCGTGACTTTACCGCAACCTTAGCCTCCGCTCTGATAGAACTTGTATCCCGCGAAGACCCTGAGGCGGCATATCTCACTCCCCGCGACTGCACCTACCGCATATACCGCGATGTGCGTTTTTCGCTTGATAAATCGCCTTATAAGACTCATATCGGGATTTTTATAAATCCTCCGGGTGGAAAAAAGAGCCTTACATGCGGTTATTATTTTCATATCGAACCTGAAAACTGCTTTATCTGTGCCGGCACTATTGGACTGCCTTCACCGATAATGACGCGCATCCGACGCAGTATATTTGATGAAATAGATGAATACCGAAGCATTGTAGAAGACCCCGATTTCAGGACTTTACTGCCTAATTTGGGAATGGATCCACTGAAGACTGTACCCAAGGGCTTTGACCGCAACTGGGAGTTTATAGATTATGTGCGCCCGCGGCATTTTGTAGCTGCGAGCGATAATCTTACGGATCTTTTTAAAGCGGGAAAACTTATTGAAGCAGCACCGGAGTATATCAGGCAGATTCGGAGATACAACGATTTTATTAATTACTCCATACCTGAAGATTCTGCATCAATTCGCTGAAACGAATTGCGCTGTAAGCAAATAATCCGACCACGGACTCAGCCTGCGGGCTGTATCCGTGGTTAATTTATTAATCTTAATAATATTATACTATGAAAAATTTAATCAAAACTCGCGACGAAATACCACGCAGATATCGTCGCTTAGTGACCAAAGCTTTGAGAGAACTTCGGGGCACTTGCGCCTCGCAGGAGTTTTACTCTGCAATATCGGCACTTCTTGGAGTGCCTGAGAAGACTCATCCGGTGGTGCGCGCTCAGGCTTACTTCCTGCTGCTCAAATATCGCGATAAGATAAACCTCAAAAGGGTGAAGATATGAGAAAGGTGAAAAAGCGTAAGAAGGATTGCAAGGTAGTAATACCGTATATTGCGAAATGCTCCCAAGATTGCTTCCTGTCTACTTCAAGGCTATGGAGCGACCAGAAAGGACGCTGCTATATATGCGAACGATTTCTGAATACTGACTATCAAATTGATCATCTTCTTTGCCTGAAAAAATATCCCGAACTTATGAAGAAATGGAGGAATTTATTTCTGGCGTGCAGTTATTGTAACAATCGGAAAAGTTCGGGATTTATACCTCTGTTGCGACCAGATGAGTGTGATGTAGAAGAGGAGATAAGTCAAAGATGGCTTCCTATGGAGAATCATTTTGAGATACAACGACGCAAGGATACTGAAGCTCACCGTCAGACCGAGCGGCTTCTTGACAAAATCTATAATGGCAGCACGGGGAAATCTGACTTCCGCGCGGCAAGATTCCGGGATGATATAGTGATGCGGATGAACCGATTCTGCCGTCATCTGCTCAGGGCTTTTCAACTGGGCGACAAGGAATCGCGTGAGACAGTCTACAGAGATCTTTGCCCGGATGCTGAGATGCTGACGCTCAAGCATGCCCTTCTGCGTGATATCGGATAGCTTCTTTTTCCCGGCAGTGCGACAAACTTAAGAGAGGCTATGGCAAAATCATGGATATGCCATAGCCTCACTTAATTTATGATTTTAGCGAAGGATTATTTTATCTTGAAGTGATCGCCTGTCTGCTTTACTATATTTTCATAGTATTCCTTGTTGTAGCCCGGGAATTCAGGATATACAGGCATGCCGTCTTCGGAATAAATGAATTTTCCATTGTCGTCAATCTTTTTCATATTTCCATCCATAAAGCGCACAAGGAGATACTTGGCGAGGTCGCGGTATTCATCGGTTGCTTTTTTGGAAACAGCTGCGCCATCGGCATTTACCATAGCAATCAATTCATTCTTTTTGCCATCATTGATGAGGGCAATAGCTTTCTCCTCAAAGGCGGGACGGGATGAGATGAATTCATTTTCGAGCTTTCCCTGCACTTTGCGGATATCGGGAATCATGAGGTCATAGCGGTTGTAAGCCTGATTTGCCACCCAATTGGTCATCCAGAAATTGGAATTATCTGAGAATGTGTTCATATCACCGTTGCCGTGTCGCACTTCAAGAGGAATCTCAGTCATTGAGCAATAGAATGGCATATATATTGAAGTGTTGGTATCGTCAGTACCGAACCACAGCACTCCGCCCACTTCATCGGGCATAGTGGCGCGAGACTGCGATATGAAGTGCCATCCGGTCTGCTGAGTTGCAATGGCACGCTCCATAGTATAGGTATGGCCATCAACTTCATAGTCCATGGGACGCCAGCGATAAGGGACATGATTCGGTCCGGCGCCTATATCGTCATGGAGTGTGAATGGAGTATCCTCGAAGTGGTCACGCATACGCTCCTGCATATCTTGGAGAGAAACTTTCTTTTCGGGAACCACATAGAGCGGCATTGGCTCATCGCTTGTACCATTGCACCAGGCAAAATATTTTTCAGTATCCGGAGCGAAACGACGGAAATATGACCATACACGCGCGTCGCATCCGCGGCGGGTATCAACAGGGTGGTCGCTGTATGCATCGGCAAAAGCGAAGTCCTCGTCCTTACCTGAGAAATACCCTTTCTTACGGGCAAAGGAGATCACATCTTTTGATGCGATGACATTCTTTTTGTCTTTCATATTGACCTTACGGATTCTCGGCTCATTAGCATGGCCTGAAATAGCATCGTCGGGAATACGGACTGCTATCCATACAGCTCCCTTTTCGTCGCTGCCCTTTCCGATCATCTCCATTACCCAGACTTCGTCCTTATCTGCAATAGAGAAGGATTCGCCTGATGAAGCGTATCCATATTTGTCGACGAGGTCGCCCATAATCTTGATTGCCTCGCGAGCGGTCTTGGCACGCTGTAGAGTGATATAAATGAGAGAACCATAGTCGATGATAGAGTTTCCGGTGGTGTCTTGAAGTTCTTTTCTGCCACCCCAAGTGGACTCTGCTATACATAGCTGATGTTCATTCATATTACCCACCACATTATAAGTATGTGCCACTTCGGGTATTTCACCGAGGGTCTTGCCTGAGTCCCACTCGACGACCTTTCGCATAGCTCCGGGACGGTGGTCAGCGGCCGGTTGGTGATAAAGTTCACCGTAGAGGCTGTGGGAGTCAGCGGCGTAAGTGACCATTACTGAGCCATCGGTAGTAGCTTTTTTCCCGGCGATAAGGTTAGTACAAGCATCGGCCTGAGAGGGATTGATAAAAATCAACGAAGCTGCGAGAGTTGCAGCAGAAAGGAATTTATTCATTAGATATGATGAAAAATATTAAAATAAATCGTTTATGGGACGAAGTTAGTAAAAAAGGGTGATAAATGCAAATTATTAATTGCGTCAGATGGTAAATAGCCTCGCGATTTATGGCTTTGGATAGCCGGAGTATGTTTGGATACGGATTAAAAACTTTTTTATTAACTTTGTTGCGGATTTTCCGGAGGCTAAGGAGTTAGCCTATAGACTTGCTATTTTAGAAGGTGTTATTGAGTTTTTTTGAAATTCCCCTTCGCGACTTTGAAATTACGAATGAAGATAAATGGCAAATGCATCGTGTATACTATAGGGACTGATTGTCTATGAAGTTTTATCGATGGGGCGATTTGGTTTTATGATACTCGACTGTAACGCGAAGACGGGAGTGGCAGATAAAATAAGATACATTCCTCACACCTTATTTATTTCATGTTTAACAGTTTCGTCGAGGGATGGGAGACAAATAATATTTTTTTATGTATAAAAAATTTTTGAGCCTGCAGTGGGTGATTGCTGTAGCTGTATGCATGTTTGCCGCATTTAGTCTTACAAGTTGTGGTGATGATGACAAGGACGAGCCGGATAACTCGTCAGGTGGAGGGATTTCATGGTCGATCGAGGGGACATCGTGGAAAGTACTGTCCGTATATGATGAGGATGATGACGAGGTTGTAGATGATTCAGCCTTCATCGGTATGACAATGACTTTTGAAAAAGGGGGCAACTGTAAGTTGACTCCAAATGACGGTTGGACTTACTGCAAATGGACACAAAGCGGTCAGGCACTTTCTATAGTATTAGGAGAAGGAGGGCCTGATGATGTACTGGAAGGCGTTATTTCAGTTTCGGGAGATAATGCGACATATAGTTATCGATGGCGCGATTATGGCAATTCTTGGAGTACACAAACTCTTTATTCTATGAGACTTAAAAGAGTAAAATAAGATCTTGCCTATTGAAAGTCAGCCGTATATTCTTATATGGCTGACTTTTTTTGTTCTTGTAGGATAGTGAAGTTATCTTTTATGATGGACCACGTGTTTAATTTCCGGGGATGGAGGTAAAGATGGGAAAATCACTATTTTTTATTAATTTTGTGAAATTTTCTGTTGAGACGTGTTATATCTTTGTAGGAAGTGAAGAAACTCCCCTACTTGAAGACTTAATCTTATATTGATATGACAGAAAATACAACAGAAAACACACTTGCTCCGCAGGAGAATATTGAAACAGCAAACTCACAAGAGGAAATGAAGAAATTTGACGAACTTGGCATTGAGCCGCGGCTACTGCGTGCTATCAGTGAGCTGGGTTTTGAATCGCCCATGCCGATTCAGGAAATGGTGATACCGCATCTTCTTGAGAAAGACGGCGATGTGGTAGGTCTTGCCCAGACCGGTACAGGGAAAACGGCAGCATTCGGGCTGCCTGTGCTCCAGCGCATTGACCCTGACAAGTCGGTACCCCAGGCGCTTGTAATCGCTCCGACACGCGAATTATGCCTTCAGATAGCCGGAGATCTTGCCGACTTCGCCAAATATATAGAGAATCTTAAGATTCTCCCGGTCTATGGAGGCTCTTCAATAGAGAGTCAGATTCGCTCTCTGCGTAAGGGTGTGCAAGTGATTGTGGCTACACCCGGACGCCTTATTGACCTGATAAAGCGTGGAGAAGTAAGGCTTGACGATGTGCACACCGTCATTCTTGATGAAGCTGACGAGATGCTCAATATGGGATTTCTTGACGATATCAACGAGATTCTGTCGCACGTGCCGGAGGAGAGAAAGATGCTGATGTTTTCTGCCACCATGCCTCCGGAAATTGCTGAAATATCACGTAAGTTCATGCATTCTCCGGTGGAATTCCTTGCGGGCAACAAGAATGAGGCTTCCAAGAATGTGAAGCATATATACTATATGGTTAAGGCTCACGACAAATACTTGGCCCTCAAGCGTATAGCAGATAATAATCCTAATATCTACGGCATCATCTTCTGCCGCACCCGCAAGGAAACTCAGGAAGTTGCCGACAAGCTGATTGCCGACGGCTACAACGCTGACTGTCTTCACGGTGACCTCAGCCAGCAGCAGCGTGACCTCGCCATGAAGAAATTCCGTGACCACGTGACTCAATTGCTCGTAGCCACTGACGTAGCGGCTCGTGGTCTTGACGTAGATGACCTCACCCATGTTATTAATTATGGTCTGCCTGACGATCCCTCGGTTTATACCCACCGCTCCGGAAGAACAGGACGCGCCAACAAGACCGGCGTATCTGTGGCTATAATTCACTCGCGCGAGAAGAGCAAACTTAAGATGATTGAGAAGAAGATAGGGAAAACCTTTGAATATAAGAAGGTGCCGACTCCTGAACACATCATCGAGAAGCAGCTTTACAATCTTGCCGACCGCATAGAGCGCGTGGAAGTCAACGAGGAGGAGATTGGGAAATATATCACCGGTGTGCGCAAAAAACTGGAATGGCTTTCAGGGGAAGACCTTCTTAAACGCGTGCTGTCGCTGGAATTCAATCGTCTGCTTAAATACTACTCCGACATGCCTGACATCGACCTTAATGCGGATAATAAGGAGAAGCGCAGTGACTCCCGAAAAGGGTCGGCTGATAAGAACCGCCGCAAAGCAGAGGAGGGGTATGAGCGCATCTTCCTGAATATTGGCAAATCTTCAGGATTCTATCCCGGCAATCTTATGGAAGCCATCAATCGCAATATCAAGGGTGTAAAACCGGAAATAGGACGTATTGACCTCTTTGCCGATTATACTTTGTTTGATGTAAAGAAGCGCGATGCAGCCCGTGTAATTGCTACACTTAAAGGTCTTGACTTCTACGGACATCGTCTATATGCTGAAGAAGCCCGCGAGGATAAGGACTATTCACGCAGCCGTCACGGAAAGAAAGATGCGGGCAAGGGAATCGGCAAAAAGTCAGGAAAAGAGAAAAAAGGAAAGAAGGAGAAGAAAAATATTTATCCCGGTAATTTCGACATCTTCATTAAAAAGAAATAATAATGCATAAACTACTGATACTAATAGCAACATTCCTAACAGTATCACTGAGTGCCGGCGCCTCAATGCAGAGCAGTGCGGAAGCCGAACCGGTGACCGATGCGGCCGGTGCTTTCGTGCGCCTTCCGGCCTCATGTCTGAAGCTGCTTGATAGAAATACTCGCCTTGACATGATTGACTACTATGCAGCTGACTCTGTATGGACGGCAAAAAATGCCATGCAAGGTTATTCTCGGCTTGATACGGTGACACCGGAATATCTGAAGGTAAGGGTGACCGACGTTTCAACCTGTCAGATACGCCTGCTACCGTTCAGAAAGGGGGGCAATATCGTAGCAGTAGTTTATACTATAAGCAGCGGCGACGGTGCTCCCGACTCACAGCTATTTTTCTTCGACGAATATCTGCGTCCTGTTGAGCAGAAGAAATATTTCACACAGCCCGCGATGAAGCAGCTCATCTGCATCCCTCATGCCGACAAGAAGGAGAGTAAGCGGCTTGAAGCGCTCATCCCCTTCCCTACAATAGAATTCTTCCTCTCTCCTACCGACAATAATCTCGTCGGTGAACTCACTATCGGCAAATACATGACAGCCGAAGACTATGCTGCCGTCGAGCCTTATCTCACGAGGCGTATGGTCTATCTATGGGACGGTCATCGCTTTCGTCCTGAAGCCAAGTAAATCATTGTAACAGCATATTTAAACTTAATTCCGAATATAATAATCAGTATGGAAAGAAAAGTAAGGGTGAGATTCGCACCGTCGCCCACAGGGCCGCTCCACATAGGGGGTGTGCGCACCGCTCTCTTTAATTATCTCTTCGCTCGCCGTCATGGCGGTGATATGATTCTACGAATTGAAGACACTGACTCGCGCCGATTCGTACCCGGTGCCGAAGAATACATCAACGAAGCACTGGCATGGCTCGGTATC
>CAYNNV010000063.1:0-10296 GCA_964398625.1 uncultured Sangeribacter sp.
ACAAGGCCCTCGGTCTTGGCGACGACAAGTATCGCTATCACGACCACGAAAAGTTAGCTCACTATGCCAATGCCGCCACCGACATTGAATTCCGCATGCCCTTTGGTTTCAAGGAAGTGGAGGGAATACATTCACGCACTGATTTTGATCTTTCGCAGCATGAGAAATTCTCCGGAAAGAAGATACAGTATTTTGACCCCGAGCTTAATGAAAGCTATACACCCTACGTCATTGAGACTTCAATTGGTGTAGATAGAATGTTCCTTACCGTATTTTGCTCCGCTTACGAGGAGCAGAAGCTTGATGGCGGCGATTCTCGAGTTGTGATGCACTTCCCGCCGGCTCTCGCACCGGTGAAATGCTGTGTGATGCCTCTCGTAAAAAAAGATGGACTTCCGGAACTCGCGCGTGAAATCCAGCATAAACTCCGCTTCGATTTCAAGTGCGGATACGATGAGAAAGACTCCATTGGTAAGCGCTACCGCCGCCAGGACGCTATTGGTACACCGTATTGTATCACAGTGGATCATCAGAGCCTTGAAGATGCTACTGTCACTCTGCGCCATCGCGACACAATGGAGCAGGAGAGAGTGGCTATAGCCGATCTTGAAAAAATCATGGCTGACAAGGTGAGCCTCAATGCCCTACTGCGTCGACTCGTGACTGACTGAATTTTAGCAATATAAATATTGATAACATGAAGATATTCAATAAAATAATAATGGTTGTTATGCTACTGACTGCGGCTTTTTCGCTTCAGAGTTGCAACTACAACAGCCTTGTGGAAAAGCAACAGAAAGTTGAGCAGAGCTGGGCGCAGGTAGAAAACCAGTATCAGCGTCGTGCTGACCTGATACCCAATCTTGTCAATACTGTCAAAGGATATGCTACCCATGAAAGTGAGACTCTTGAGAAAGTGACTGAGGCAAGAGCTAAAGCCACCTCAATCACCATTGATGCCTCTAATCTCAATGAGGAGACAATGGCTAAATATCAGGCTGCTCAAAGTGAACTTTCCTCCGCTCTCAAGTCTTTGTTAGCTGTAACTGAGGCTTATCCCGATCTTAAAGCAAATGAAAATTTTCTTGCACTTCAGAGTCAGCTCGAAGGTACTGAAAATCGGATATCTACTGAGCGCAGAAGGTATACAGAGGCCGTGATGGATTATAATACCGCTATAAAGAAATTCCCTACTACTATCTATGCCGGATGGTTTGGCTTTGACCCTATGCCTCAGTTCAAGGCAGAGGAGGGTGCCCAAAAGGCTCCGGAAGTAAAATTCTGATTATTATGAAGAGCTTGCGCCTGCTGCTCCTTGCAGCCGTAATTACTATAGTTGCCGGTATTTTTAGTGCTTGCATAAACGGCAATGATGATAACACTGATTATTCCGACTGGAGAAGTCTGAATATCAAGTATCTGGACAGTATTGAAGAATCCACAACAGCTGACGGCTCGCGCGAATACATGCGTTTAGTGCCGTCAACGGCTCCGGCCACCTTTATTCTGATGAAGTGGCACAACAACCGCTCCCTGACCCAGTCAGGACTTATGCCGTTAGGCAATTCAAAAGTTGACGTGAAGTACCGGGGCCGACTTGTGAACGGAATGCCGTTCGATTCTTCTTACAATAACCGTTCTCACGGCGACAGCGTGTACCGAACTACCCCGCTTAGTAATGTCATAGGTTTCGGATCGGCACTGATGAATATGCATGAGGGTGACTCCGTGACTGTGATGATACCATATCAAGCCGGATATGGAAATGTCACGACCGGGAAAATCCCTGCATTCTCCACCCTTATTTTCGACATTAAGCTCAAGAAGGTATATACTTACGAAATACCATAAGACTTAACTATCTACTTAACACTATACCATGACTAATAGAAATCTACGTATTCCGCTCCTGTCATTTGCGTTTGCTGCAGGAGCAGCGATGCTTGTGGCGGGTGAAACACCCGTGACGCGCCTGATGCAGCGCACACCGCTCACGATTATTTCGCCGGTTGTATGCGATAGCGTCAACGCATCAGGTGAGAAATTTGACCCAACCATGCTGATTGGTGAAAAGGTCTCTCTTGACATTAATAGCGGCTCCGCTTCTGAAATAAAGGCCGGCAAGGAAAATATGTTCACAATTCGCCGCCCGAAGTCCGGCACCGAACTTGTAGTACTCCAGACCAACCTTCGTGCTTCAGATTTTGCCAAGGCTAAACTTAAAGTCACGTCTCCCGCTGTATTCGAGGTATTTATCGACAATGAATCCAAGGCAAAGAAGATGACGTTTCAGGATAGCATTTCTGATGCTTCAACATCTACTATTGATTTGCGTATGGAGCCTGAAAAAGACTATCGTCTCACAATTAAGATGCTTGTAAGCGCAGAGGAGAAGGCTGATCCTACACTTTCCGTTGCCCTTGATGCCGATAAGAAATACGATAAGGTAGGCTTTACGGTGGCTCCTGACAGCAAGATGCGTTTCTCACTTGCAAATACTGTGATGGGGCCGCGTATCAACGGGGTGCATATTTCTCCCGACGGGAAGTATCTGCTCACTACTACCACAGATAATTATGATTATAACCGATTCTCGACATCCAATGAGCTGACTGAAATTGCTACCGGTAAGGTTGTGGCATCAAATCTTAAAGATGCACAATGGATGCCGCGCGGTTCGCGACTATACTATTCTCGTAAGGCAAAAGAAGGTTATGATATTGTTGTAATCTCCGTGCCCTCCATGCAGGAGACTGTAATAGCACGCGGTGTGCCTGAAAGTAACTTTGAGATGAGTCCCAATGAAGATTATATAGTATATTATCACACGGACAACGGCATAAAGGAAGAAGGCCCGCTACGTCGCTATACAAGTCCTGACGACCGCATAGTTGGAAACCGTACGCGTCAGACCCTTAAGATGTATGACTTCAAGACCGGAGCGGAACGCACTCTGACTTTCGGTAATGTGACAACATCACTCAACGATATATCATCCGACGGATCCAAGCTGCTTATTACAACAATGCGTGAGACTCCTACGCAGTGGCCTTTCTACTCGGGCGATATCATTCAGTTGGACATAAACACCATGAAGGTTGATACGCTGGTAAAGAACGAAGGAGCTCTTTACAATGCTATCTATTCGCCGGATGCAAAGGAGATCTTTATAGTAGCCGGACCCGCTTCATTCGGTAAAATAGGAGAAAATTCCGGTCATGAGATTCCCAATGACTTTGATCATCAGGGCTTCATCCTTAATATCGCCACGGGCAATGTGCGCGCCATGACCCGAGATTTCGATCCATCACTTGAGCAAGCAGTATGGAATGCTGCCGATGGCCGTATATATATGCGGGCATCAAAGGGATTTGGAGATAAGCTTTTTGTGCTTGATCCGAAGTCAGGAAAAATAACTCAACTACCGGGTGAGATTGACAATACTCTCGGCTTCTCAATCGGTCGCAACGAATCCCGCTATCTCGCTTATTACGGACAGGGATATACGTACGCGGGAAAGGCATATATGCTCAATCTGAATAACGGTAAAAACACTCTGATAGGCGATCCGTACGCCGAACAGCTCTCTAAAGTACAGCTCGGTAAAGTAGAGCCGTATAATTTCACATCTTCTGACGGTACTATCATAGAGGGTCAGCTGTGTTATCCACCTGACTTCGATGCTTCAAAAAAGTATCCTCTCATAGTATATTATTATGGTGGAACTTCACCAAGTGAGTATGGCATAAGCAATCCTTATACTCCGCAGCTATTTGCCTCACGCGACTATATGGTTTATGTGATAAATCCGTCAGGCACTACCGGCTATGGTCAGGAATTCTCCGCCCGCCACGTCAATGCCTGGGGTAAACGCACTGCCGAGGATATAATCGAAGGCACCAAGAAAGTAGTGAAAGATCACAATTTTATTGATGGCAAAAAAATAGGATGTCTTGGAGCTTCATACGGTGGATTCATGACGCAATATCTTCAGACACTTACCGATATTTTCGCTGCCGCTGTATCTCACGCCGGTATTTCCAACGTGACGAGCTATTGGGGAGAAGGTTATTGGGGTTATAGTTATAATGCAGTGGCTGCTGCGAAGTCGTATCCATGGAGCGATCCGGAATTATTCACAAAGCAAGGTTCACTCTTCAATGCCGATAAGATTCACACTCCGCTGCTACTGCTTCACGGCAATGTAGATACTAACGTGCCTATGGGTGAAAGTATTCAGATCTTCAATGCTCTGAGAGTGCTTGGTCGCGAGGTGGAATTTATATCGGTTGACGATCAGAATCACTTTATTGCCGACTATCCTAAGCGTCAGCTTTGGCAGAATACGATTATGGCATGGTTTGCCAAATGGCTGAAAGATGATCCGGCATGGTGGGACGATCTATATCCCGAGCCCACGAAGAAATAATTAGTAACTATAAAAAGTGCGAAGGACTATTTCCCTCGCACTTTTTATTTTTATATGTTTTTTTACGTAAATGCAGAATAGCTGCAGTCTGATATTTTAGAAGTCGTAGCCTACTGTAAAGCTCCATTCCTTGGAACGGCCTGAATAATTCTTCCACGGCGATGTGCAGCCGGCAAGATAATGGATGCCGGCATAGTAATGACGGAAAACCTGGATGCCGGTACCGATTTTGAATCCGAATTCAGCTCCTTTGCGCTGCTTGCCGAGGCTTAAAGGCTCAAATGTATCAGGTTGGGTAGTGTTAACTCCGACTCCGGAATCGTGAGTGCCTATCTTGAAAGCTACGTATGGACCAAAGTCAGCGCTCCACCGGATATCGTCGGAGACATTAAATCGGAAAGAGGCGAGTACCGGAATTGTGAAATTATAGAGTCTGGTTTTTCCCCCTGTCGCTTCGTAGCCGTTAAGACCTACCGGTTTGATTTCACTCCAGGCACCGTTACGGGTTTCATAGAAGAATCCCGGTTGTATGGCAATAAAGTCTTTTATATTGATATCAGCCACAAGTCCGGCTTTGAAGCCAATACCCCAGGAATGATTTTCCCACGTCAGAGGCAAAGTGGATTTAGAGGCATTTGAAGTGTTAACACCGGCGCGTACACCGAAAGAGAATACGGTTTCGGGATTTGAAGTATCGAAGAAGTCGGCTGCCGAAGCGGTCTGCGAGAGACCTGTGGCGGCAAGCAAAGCCAGTGGTAGAAGCAATTTTTTCATGGTTGTACGGATTCAATTTGTAATCTAAGCGCAAATTTAACAAATTTTGTAGAATAATTCCAAGGCTTGGGGATAAATGATTAACTTTGCGCTCCAATTTGCTAATTCTGTTATTCAATTTAAATGTTTTCACTCTAACACTCTGAAAATGGGAAAACTTACAGGCTTAAATCTGCTTACCTCCGCTAAAGATTATTTTTTCATCGTATTCGGAATAATGCTCTATGCGCTCGGCTTCACAGCATTCATACTTCCACACGCCATAGTGATAGGAGGATTGTCAGGTATTTCCACACTTGTATATTACGCTACTGACGGCTTAATCCCAGTGGCAGCTACTATCTACGTGCTGAATATCCTTCTGCTTGCGTGCGGTTTCAAGATTTTAGGACGTCGGTTTGTGCTTCGTACGATATTCGGGGCTACAATGATGTCACTATTCGTAGGAATCTTTGAAGGATACTTCATGTCGTTGCCACAACCACTTATTCCCGATATCACCATGAGCGCTGTACTTGGTGGAATTGTGATCGGCATATCTGTAGGCACAATCTTTATCCACAACGGTTCTTCCGGAGGAACTGATATAGTGGCGGCGATGGTCTCGAAGGTGAGTAATGTGAGTATAGGGCGAGCTATGATGATTACGGATATGCTCATAGTGGCTTCGTCAATATTACTCCCGTATGACGGTACATTTCAGGAGCGCATCACAGCGCGAATGCCTCTGATGATATATGGCTGGGTAGTGACATTCCTTGTATCCTATATAACGGATCTATTCATAAATTCACCCCGTCAGGCTACACAATTCACTATTTTCTCCCACAAATGGGAAGAAATTGCCACTCGGATTAATCAGGAGGCACAACGAGGTGTAACTGTGATGGACGGACAGGGATGGTATTCGAAACAGCCGGTGAAAGTGTTGATGGTTTGGTGCCGCAAAACGGAGTCAGTAACAATATTCCGTATCATAAAAAGTATCGACGAGAAGGCCTTTATCTCTACTGCAAGAGTTAACGGCGTATACGGCAAGGGGTTTGACGTGATGCGCGTAAAAATTCCGAAGCATCAGTCGCGCCGAAATGATGCAGCTGATGCTTCGGTGAAAGTCTTAGAGCAATGAATAGCTTCAGAATGACTCCTTCATGCGCTTATAGATATATTTCTTAGGTCGAACAGAAGTTTTAGCAGGCGCCTTCATGTTGGCGGGCATTGCGATTTTTGAATTGCCCGGCATCCATTCCACGATTGCATCAATCCATCTGTTCATACCCTCGCGGGTAGGGTGAGGATTCGTAGCACTCTGTCGCGGGAGTTCAAGATGAGATGAGTCAAAGAAATATCCGGGTCGGAGTTTTGTAGAAATCCAAGGGGTGAATGTATCCTTGTATTTCGATGAAGGCCAGGAGGGGGGACCGATCCAGAGAAGTTTGCCATTGCCGAGAAGTCGGATAAGCTTCTTGAAGTCTTCACCCATAGCCTGCTCGGGATTGGCTGAGCTGTAATTATTCATACCCAAAGAGATGAAAACGGCGTCGGGCTTTTCAGTCTCAAGCAAATTCTTCAATCCTTCAGAATTGGCCATCTTTCCTACGGTAGCGCCGTCCCATACCACTACAGCCACTTCAAATCCGTTGGCTTCGCCCCACGCAGCCATTCTCTCAGCCAGCCATCCGGTCATTGAGTCACCCATAAAGAGCACTTTCTTAACCGTGGGTTTGGCTTTCTTTGCAGTTTCGGCACTCATACGGAAAGAGAATGTAGCCAAAAGCATAATCACTGACATGGCTATAGAGAGTCTTCTCAGGAGTGGTGGAAATTTGTAGCGCGAATGTGTCATTACTTGAATTTTTTTAATTTAACGAAAACGTAATAAAAAAGTGAGTCTAAAATTTGATGCAAAGTTACAAAAAATGTATCTTTGCAACTCAATATATAACGACTAAAATAGTAAAAGATTTTCTCCTCACATTATATTCTCACCTATGGACAAAAAGATTGTATTGAGCGGCATTCGCTCCACCGGGAATCTTCATCTGGGCAATTACTATGGGGCCCTGCAAAAATTTATCAAGATGCAGGATGATTATGACTGCCGTTTCTTTATAGCCGATCTTCATTCGCTCACCACCAATCCGGATCCGGCACAGCTTCACGAAAATGTGAAGAGCATACTGTCAGAATATCTTGCCGCCGGTCTTGACCCTGAAAAAAATATTCTTTATATCCAGAGCGATGTGCCTGAAATTTCAGAGATGTATCTATTGATGAATATGCACGCCGGTATAGGTGAACTCATGCGGACCGCATCATTTAAGGATAAGGCACGTAAAGCATTAGGTATCCGCACAGGAGAGCAAGATGGCGACATCGAAAAAGAGATTATCGGCGCCAACACCAATAAGCGTGTAAATGCCGGATTGCTTACTTACCCCACGCTTATGGCCGTTGATATTCTGATTCATCATGCTGACTTCGTGCCTGTGGGCAAGGATCAGGAGCAGCATCTTGAACTTACGCGACGTTTTGCCCGCCGCTTCAACAGCTTTTATGGAGTGGATTATTTCAAAGAGCCGTTTAACTTCAATTTCAGCGGGGAGGCCGTTAAGGTACCCGGCCTTGACGGAAGCGGAAAGATGGGAAAAAGTGAAGGCAACTGTATCTATCTTATAGATGATGACAAGACGCTCAGAAAGAAAGTAATGCGCGCTGTTACTGACCAGGGTCCTCAAGAACCGAACAGCCCGATAAGTCAGCCTGTGGAGAATCTTCTCATGCTTATGGATCTCGTATCCGGTAAAGAGGTTGCTGACCAATACCGTGCTGCCTATGCCGATTGCTCCATACGTTATGGTGATTTGAAGAAACAGCTTGCGGAAGACATACTTAAAGTAACGGCACCGATTCGCGATCGTGTGGCTGATATCCGCTCTAACGATGAATACCTCTCGAAAGTAGTGAGAAGCGGTGCAGAGCGAGCGCGTGAACACGCTTCAAAGACACTTCGTGAAGTTCGTGAGATTATGGGTATTCGCAAATTCTAAAACTGCCTATAGCAATGGTGCTCAACTGGATCTGGATTGCATTTTTTGCCATAGCTTTCCTAATGTGCGTTGGCACCTCATTGATTACGGGTGAAGTCGGCGTTTGGTCTGACGTTATGAACGCCTCTTTCGAGCAAGCGGCGTTTGCTTTCGAGGTTTCTTTGGGTCTTACAGGCGTCCTCACTCTTTGGTTAGGAATAATGAAAATTGGGGAGCAAGCGGGAGTTATAGGCTTCTTCGGAAGAGTAATATCGCCATTGTTCTCGCGGCTCTTCCCCGGCATCCCCAAAGACCATCCGGCAATGGGAGCCATTTTTATGAATATCTCCGCCAATATGCTCGGACTTGACAATGCCGCTACTCCTATGGGATTAAGAGCGATGCAGGAGATGCAGAGTCTCAACCCCAAGAAAGATACTGCAACGGATGCCATGATAATGTTTCTTGTGCTTAATGCATCAGGACTTTGTCTGGTGCCGATAAGCATAATGATGTACCGTGCGCAGGGTGGAGCTCAGAATCCTACGGATATTTTCGTGCCTATTCTCGTAGCTACCGCCGTTGCTACGCTTGTAGGACTTATAGCTATATGCATCAAGCAGAAAATCAAGATGGACTTAGTGCTTTGGAGCTGGCTCGCAGGTATATTACTCTTTGTTGCGGGGGTGGTTTGGATTTTTTCGACAATGCCTGCTGATAGAGTTCAGATTGTATCTACGTTCATAGCCAATTTCATACTTTTTTGCGTCATATTAGCCTTCATATGTGCAGGCATTAAGAAGAAGCTGAGAATCTATGATGTGTTTATAGAAGGAGCGAAAGAGGGCTTCAAAACAGCGGTGATGATAATTCCCTATCTCGTGGCCATACTCGTGGCAATCGGGATGGTGCGCGCATCCGGAGCACTTGATATTTTCACTGAAGGAGTAGAATGGGTTGTAGCAAAATGCGGTGGCGATACAGAGTGGGTAGGAGCGCTTCCCACGATGCTGATGAAGCCGCTGAGCGGAAGCGGATCCTGTGCCATGATGCTTGATGTTATGAAGGCTAACGGCGCTGATGCCTTTGTAAGCAAGCTTGCTGCTGCTGTCAGAGGAAGCACTGACACTACATTCTATATACTTGCGGTCTACTTCGGATCAGTAGGAGTTAGCAAGACTCGTTACGCTGCCGGCTATGCTTTACTCGCTGATATTACGGGAGCTGTGGCAGCCGTTTTGCTTGCATATATATTTTTCTAATCAATTAATGACTATAAGATGAAGTCTTCAAAATTCTCACAAACCACTTTTTTAAGATTCTTTATAGCGCTTATTTCAGCAGCTATTCTGTTCGTTCCGGCCACAGCTGATGCCGTCAGACTTGAGCCTACCGATCTTGTACTATTTACGATAGATCTCCCGGAGGATCTTAAAGAAGAGATTGATGAAGAATCCCGCACTATGATCCTCGCTACCTCGGATATGCGATATGTATTCACCTTCTCACCCATCAGCCCTGCCAAAGACTTCGATCCGGAAGAGGGAGTGTATTCGGCACTTGACGAGATGGGAATCAATACTGATGATTTAGAAATTATATCCGTTAATGCCGGTGGACAACCCTTTGTCGGCACCGTGATTACTGAAGGAAACGCAGCAGCAATGCTGGGGTATCTCGTTGATTATCAGGCCAACATTGGTGTATTTATGTTTTTCTCCACAGATCCGGCAGATATTGAGACACTTATGCTTATAGCTTCATCAATTCGGGTCACAAGATACAACTGAGCAAAGCAGCAATGCCCGGTTCAGCACCCGGGAAGCATGAAGTTGCTGAGATTATTGCCGGGTTTCGCGTTGTCAAAAAGATCTTTACTGAAAGCAAATGACGCTGCATCGGGATCTGTGACTACTGACAGCAAAGCTGGACCTTCGGCAGCAAGCCATCGCTTCATAGCATCTTCTAATTTTTCCGGGTCGGTGACAGTCTCGGCTGCAAATCCTATGCCCTTAGCAACTGTAGCGAAATCAGGATTTTTGAGCGATACTTCGCTTGGATTAT
>CAYNNV010000064.1:0-10247 GCA_964398625.1 uncultured Sangeribacter sp.
GTTCGAGCCTCACCGGGGTCACTGTGAAGGAATTGCGAAAGCAGTTCCTTTTTTTGTGTAGTAGAGCAAATGACTCTCATTGTCTACTTTTTTGGGCATTGGCTCGTGTGTTCGAGCCTCTCCGGGGTCACTAAAACCCATGTTACATATTCTCCATGTCAAGTCCTCGAATCTCAATATCTTATCCCACTTCTTTTCTATCGTAAAATTTCATTGGTAATATGTTTATAATAGAAACTGTGGTTTCTATTCTCGAAATTAGTAAAATTACTTGAGTATGGCCACTAAGGCATCAAAGGGAACCCCGGGCAGCTTTTTGGATTAGCATCACTTGGGAAGTCAGGTATAAATGGCTTAGAAATATGAGAGGCTACGCCACAGCGCAGCCTCTACGAGTTATTCTTGATGTTTTGGGGATTATTTCATCACTTTTGCGGTGATGATACGGTATCCGGCGTTGATCTTCACGATGAGCACTCCGGAAGCGTGGGCAAGGTTGATGGTGTTTTCTCCGGCTGAGATGCGGGCAGATGCTACCTTTGTACCGGCTGCTGTGAATACCTCAGCTGTACCTTCTCCTTCAGCAGTGATTACAAGATTGTCACCCTGCATAGAGGCTTCTACGGGGAAAGTGTCTTCAGCAATCACTTCTACGCCTGACCAGGGCTTGCTCAGATCCTTACCGAATTCGGAGTAAGGAACTGCATCGGCATATTCCATACGGCCGTTCTCGTTGTCAAGAAGTACTCCAATGAGAGTAATATTCTCTATATTAAGGATATTGTCAGGGAGTTCGATTTCATACTCAAATTGTGTATCGGTATCGGCGAGTACTTCACCATGGAGAGTAATACCTGTGTAGTCAGGATATATGCCTCGTGCCACGAAATTGTATGTCATATCTTCGCCAGGTATCTCTGAAGGAGCATCCACATATTTTCTGAAGCAGTTGGCAGCATCCGTACCGTAGTTCTTTGTCAGAGCAGTGATTGGATAGCCTGAATAAATCTCGTTGTTCTGGTTATATCCTTCTTCGGTGCCTTTGACATCGTTTTCGGAGATTATGAATAGGGAGCGGAAGTTGAGGTCATCAGCTACATAACCTCTTCTTACGGAGTATTTCACTACTATTTTGCCATTTTCAACAGTTGCCATATCAATGTTGATGCGCGAAGTATTGCCATCGCTGAGTAGTGATTCAAAAGTCTTTTTTGAAACAATGTCGCTGGTATAAGTGCGGCTGAAGCGATTGTGGTTAAGTCCTCCCAAATTATCGGCATATTCTGAATTTGCCAGAGCCATGGCATCGTCTACATGAACCACTACGCATATAGCTTTTCCGTCTTCTCCACCGGTGTATTTGTTGGTAAAGTACTGATCAAAAGCATAATATTTTGGTGCTGCATACGAAGTTGTGGAGGTGACACTTTCAATCAAAACCACGGGGTCATAATAAGCTTTGGCCTGAGCTGAAACAGCCACAGGAGCTACTGCTGTGACGAGCAGTGCTGAAGTGAGAAGTAAAGATTTAATCATAAATGGATAGTATTAATATTACTTCACAAAGTTAACATGATTAATTTAAATAACAAAATTTTAGTTATTTTTTTAGTCTTTGTAGAGTCTTTTGCACGGGCAGTCTGTTTTGTAGTCTTGTTAGAAATACTTAATTTTGCCGAAAGAATCAATATTTGTAACATAGTATTTCAATCAATGGGAAAAGACCAGACCGTACTCTTTCATTCTTCCGTGTTCGGCCCGATTCGAAGCCGTCGGCTTGGCGTATCTTTAGGTATCAATCTCTCCCCCGACGACGGAAAAGTATGCTCCTTTGACTGCCTATATTGTGAAGCGGGCTTCAATTCTCAGGGAGCGGGCACTACGCGGCTTCCGCTGCGTGAGCGCCTTTACGATCAACTTGAGTCTAAGTTAAGGCAGATGAAAGAGGAGAGGGAAAATCTTGATGTGATCACTTTCTCCGGCAATGGTGAGCCTACTCTTCATCCCGACTTCGAGGCTATTACTGATGATGTAATTGCACTGCGTGACAAGTATTTTCCTACTGCGAAAGTGTCGGTACTAACTAATGCCACGCGCCTTGGCAACGAGAGTGTGGTGCGCGCACTGCGCAGGGTTGACAATAATATATTGAAATTGGATTCTGCCATTGAGCAGACTATGAGAATAATAGATCGTCCCTCCCAACCTGACTTCTCTGTAACACGCGTGGTTAATGAGCTAAAGCAATTTGCCGGAACGGGAATAATCCAGACAATGCTGCTACGCGGAGAATATGACGGCCAAAAGATTGACAATACCACGGAAGCGGAAATATCAGCGCTAATCAATGCCTATAAGGAGATAAATCCTCGCTCCGTGATGCTCTACAGTATTGATCGCTCTACTCCGGCGGAGAAATTAGTGAAAGTGGAAAAAGATGAGCTTGAGCAAATAGCCCGAAAGTTGCGACAAGCAGGACTTGAGGTAAGTGTGAGTGCATAATCGTAAAGAAGCTATTACAAATAAATAAAACAATGATAGCAAAAAAGATAATATTCCCCGAGCCGCTCAATAGGGGAGACCGCGTAGCGATAGTCTCACCCTCAAGCCGCGTGAAGGAAGAATACGTGGACGGTGC
The DNA here is from genome assembly GCA_964398625.1 of uncultured Sangeribacter sp. GTDB lineage: Bacteria > Bacteroidota > Bacteroidia > Bacteroidales > Muribaculaceae > Lepagella. The sequence continues at coordinate 2,639 of CAYNNV010000064.1, forward strand.
TGCCAATTTTTTACGCCAATACGGTTATGAGCCCGTAGTATTTCCTCATGCCAAGGGTCCGGCGTCAGGCAACTATGCTGCTTCGCGCGAAGAGCGGCTAAGTGATCTTCGCACAGCCTTTGCAGATACCGGCATCAAGGCTATACTCTGCTCACGCGGTGGATACGGAGCGGTAGAGCTGATAGGTGCTATCCCGAAAGAGGCTCTTATAAGCATGCCAAAATGGGTGATTGGCTTCTCCGACATTTCAGCAATCCACGCTATGATGCTGACAGCCGGGGTAGCATCAATCCATGCTCCGATGGCCAAGCATATCACCGAAGAGGAACCGGGAGAAGAGTCCGTGGAAAGTCTGCTCTCTATACTTGAAGAGGGATTGCCCACAGGGTATAGTCTTAAATGTAGTGAATATAGCTCCGACGGAGTAGCACAAGGCACACTCTGCGGGGGTAATTTAGCGGTGCTCAGCGGTCTTGCCGGCACACCCTTCGATATATTGGATCTCACCTACCGTCCTGATACAATCCTTTTTATAGAGGATATAGGGGAAGCTATCTATCGAGTTGACCGGATGCTCTGGAGGATGTATCTTTCCGGAACATTTTCGCGGGTAAAAGGGCTTATATTCGGTCAATTCTCCGATTATAGACCTGATGCTTCCCACAACACTATGGAGGAGCTTTTGCGCGAACGTATGAGCCAATGGGGTATTGACAAGCAGATACCTATAGTCTATGGATTTCCCTGCGGTCACGAGAAGCCCAACCTGCCGCTTGTGGAGGGCGCTAAATGCCGTCTTAGTGTAGAAGGAGGCAATGTGGAACTGATGATGGCACGCGAACTTCCGGCCTTATGAAAGCAGTGATACAGCGATGCAGTCATTCTTCCGTGAGTATAGATGGTAAGAAAGTGGCTGAAGCAGGAGCCGGGCTTATGGTGCTGGTATGCGTAATGCATGGTGATACGGAGAAGGATTCAGAGAAGCTTGCTTCAAAGATTAGCGCTATGCGAATCTTCAGCGATGAAGGCGGCAAGATGAATCTCTCGGTGATTCAGACCGGAGGTGATGTGCTGGTAGTAAGCCAGTTCACTCTTGCAGCCGATATTCGAAAGGGACACAGGCCGTCCTTTATCGCCGCAGCTGCACCGGCTGAGGGGGAACGTCTATATCTCGATTTCTGCCACCGGATGGAAGAGAAGATAGGAAAAAGAGTAGAGCACGGCGTGTTCGGCGCCGATATGCAAGTGGAACTGACTAACGACGGACCGGTGACCATCATAGCTGATACATCACAACTATAACCGCACAATATGGAGATAAAGGAAGCACAGGAAGCTGTGGATCGCTGGATACAGAGTACCGGTGGTGGCTATTTCTCAGAACTGACGAATATGGCTCTGCTCACCGAGGAAGTTGGAGAGACGGCCAGGGTGATAGCGAGGCTTTACGGCGACCAAATAGCCAAGAAGGGAGATTTACGCAAATCTCTTGCCGAGGAACTGGCCGACGTATTCTGGGTAGTACTATGTCTGGCTAATCAGACGGGGATTGACCTTGACGAAGCTCTTAACGAAGGATTTGAGAAAAGGCGCTTACGCGATGCTTCACGCTTTGCAGCGCGACGTGACTCAAACCTGCAAAAATAGCACTGTCACACGTTTTTTTACATCATAGACACTAATACCACTACCGCTACTACTGCTACAATCAGTGCTATTATAATTACCGTAAGTATAAATTTATCGCTACGGTCGTCAGTATTGTCAATCGGCGGCAATGGAGAGGTAGAATCTTCAATATGCACCGGCTCTATTGGAGGAGGCGGATTCACATCGCCCGCTTTTTTGATGTCTCCGAGTATATTCTTCAATACGCGAAGCCAGTTTTCAGCTGATGGACGCGAATCCGGGTCATTCCTGAAGCTCTGCTGAAAGAGTTTTTTCACCGCAGGAGGAAGATTTTTAAATCTCTCGTGAGGGGGTGCATAATTCACTTCCATACTGTTTTCACCGAAAGCAAAAAGATTATGCTGAATATTATATGGTATTCCTACGTTATCATCCTCGTCGGCATTTATAGGAATCACGGCGTATGGATGTATTCCCAGGAGCAACTTATAAAATACCACGCCTACTGCAAACATATCCCAGGAGGATTTCAGCATCTCTCCTTTGGCACCGGTATAAAATTCCGGCGGAATATATTCAGGTGTAGCAGCTCCACCCTTTAGCCGCACATCGCCGTGATATATCTGGATTGAGTCCATATCAAGCATTGAGACTCTACCTGTATGATTGACCAATACATTTTCAGGCTTGAAATCCTGCATCACGTATTTTTCAGTCTTATGCAGATTATAAATAGGCAGAAGAAGATTGTTGATAAGTTTTAGCCGGTTTATCACGGCATATCGGCCATTTTCGGGTCCGAACTTCGTATGCCATTCCTCCGGAACCTTCTTACTGATTTTAGGGGTAGTAAGAGTGACAAGACTCTGAGAATCCTCAAAAGCCAATGGCATTACAAATCCTAAAAAATCGCCTTCTTCACTGAATATCACCGCTTCAGGCCAGCAGATAATAAAAGCCTCCGAGGTGATGATTGCCGGTGGATTCTTTATCATATACTCTATTTTGGTGCGAAGCTCCTCAGTGCGCTTGTTTTTGTAATACAATTTCACACAATGGTGTGAAAAAGCATTTCCTTGAGCTGAAGTGATTATTCGCACTTCCCCTTCGCCTCCACTTGCAAGGGATTCATCAGCAATATATATTACTTTTCGGTCAGCTGTATATACTTTCATTTGCGAGTATTGGTATTGGCGGGTTTCACACCGAGTATAAGAGTGCGGTCATCAGTCTCATTACGGAATTTATCATTTCCGGCAGCGATAAATTCAAACCATGCTTCAAGAAGCTCTCTTTCCGAAGCACCCGCATCGCGCTGGCGGCGTAAAGTATTCACTATAGAATTGAAGAAATTGGCGTATGGACGGTTAGGATCGAAGAAATGCTTATTCTCTTGATCATACATATTATATTCCCAACATGCATTTTCACATCCGTCACTCATAAGAGTGAAAGCTGAGACAGGATTGCGCACCACTACAGACTCAGGCACAGCCACACCCGATATTTTGAAGAACGGAATATTCCAAAAATCCGAGGTAAGGAAAATGGTCTGGTTAGCCTCCTCTCCTTTATGAGGAGTGATGATACTGCTCCATTTACCCGATGGAGTGCAGTAACCGGCGCGGCCGTCGCCCACGTGACATGATAGCAGACCAACAGGTGAATATATTACCACAATCACGGTGGCATTGAGTGTGCTCACATCCATATTTTTCTCTTTGGCAAATCTCACTACGTCGTCTCTCACCTTTCGGAGAGTGAAGTATGAATCTTCATGCCATTCTTCATCCGAGGGAAGAACCCCTGACTCTATCCAGCGTTTTGACTCCACAAGAGTCTTGAAGTGCTCTATTGCGCGAAGCATAGTGATTTTAGAGCCAATATGCGATTTTACGGCAGAGCCGGCACCGTCGGACGTTACGGCTATTCCCCACCCGCCTCCAAGTGGCAAGTGACCGTTATTATCCTGACATGGAAGTCCGGAATCTATATGTCCCTTTCCTATAACAGAAACCCCGACTACAGTCCATTCCTTAGAATAATCTGCAAAACCGTTGATTTCTTCGGGAATAACAAGTGGAGCGGGCATGGCGTCCTCTTCTACGGAAACCTCAGGCGCAATCGGTTCGGGAGTAGTAGGTTGTGACATTCGTGGAGGCATATTTTTTGAGAGACCGGCATTATTACGGCCGTATGAATATCTCGACTCCTGCTTTGAGGAAACTTTTTTTCTACGTCTTATATAGATTAATACTATAATAATCAGTGTTACAGCTATTATTGATAAGACTCCCGCAATGATTTTAAAAAATAAGCCTGAGTGGTCTTCTTCAATCTTTTTTTTTTTATCATCTTCCTTATCCTTATGTTGCTTACCTTTTTCAGCAGGAGCAGTTGGTGTATCCTTTAGTTGATAATCCTCACTTATATCATTTGGCAAACCCTCATCATATTCATAGTCAGCCGGATTCCATCTTTCACGTCCGGAATGGCGGTCTACATTCACCGGCCTTACTTCATTAGAGCGCTGATTGGCAGGAGTAGGATTCTTACCTGCTTTGCTTGGTTGCTTTTTATTTGGTACTAAGATAGTTACTCCATTACCCTTTTCTTTTTCATTGGTTGCATCGGAATGATTGTTAGGGGCTTTAGAGTCTTTAAGATTGGGAGGAGGGGGAGTAGTAGTAATTTGTGTATTTTGTTCCGGAGGAGGAGGATTATTTCCGGGATCCTGTGCTGTTGCGACACCGAAACAAAGAATGGAAATCAGAAGAGTAGCCAGTATTTTTTTCATCACTGCAGAAGATTGATATGTGGGAAAGGTATTAAATCTCATAGAAAGAATTGATCCAGTCAGAGGAATTACCTTGCGTCTCATCAAATACAGTATCCTCATCGGTATTGATAATAGTGCTCATACTGGCACTTAGCCAGCGGAAAAACTGGCTGAATTTAGCACCCTCCAGTGGTAGTGCTTTATAGTTAGCACTCAGTATATTGAGTACATTCATATTAGCATTATCCACACCTATAGGAAGGAATTCAAAATGTTTTCGCGCTACCTCGTCTCTAATCTTCTGAGCAAGATAATTCATATCCTGACCGGCGTTAGGCTCACCATCAGTGATGAGGATAATCCAGGGGCGATAATAATTTTGTCCTGTGGCGCGATACCATTTCTTTCTTGCCTGCACCAGCTCCATGGCCGTATTCATTGCATCAGAGATATTTGTCATGCCGCGCGCTTCTATATAAGGAGGCGGACACTCTTCTATAAGCGAGGGATTCTGTATTACTCTCACATCATCATTGAAGGTGATTACAGCCACTTCAAGCTTCTGAGCAGTGGCCGGATCCTCTTCAATATCGCTATAAAAAGCAGCGAGACCTTCTCTGAGTTTATCAAGGCGGCTTATCCCGCCGGTGACTACATTATAGTTTACGCCATCAACCACTTTCGTCTCACCGGTACTTACGGCATTAGTATAGTCAACTATCTCATTCATTGAGCCTGAAGTATCCAGTACCAGCACACAAAGACATTTCTGCTCGTAATTATTAGCGGTCTCTCCATCAAATTTTATAGCACTCATAATGATTATCTACTTAGTAATTAACAGAAGCAACAGCAAAAAGTATAATATACAACACTGACAAAACGAAACTAACCACAACACCGGCTATGCACCATATTTTAGTCTTCTTCTGAGCATCGTAAGCAGCAGCCTTATTGCCCATTACCCAGTAATTATTAACTTTTGAAGAATATATGATAGCCACAATGCCACATATAATATTGCATAGACAAGTGGTAAGAATAGCCCATACCATATAATTTTTTGGCGGCATTGCTAACATAGGATTATCCATATTTCCCTGCCAGCCGCCGTAATTATTTTGCATTCCATCTTCAGTATGCGCGCTATAATTATCATCCAACGGCCGGGGCTGTGGTTGCGGTTGGGGCTGTGGTGGTACCGAAGCTCCCAAATTGTTGCCTAATACCATCCGGGCCGGCTGCCAGTCTTTCATACCTTTGCACCATACAAGCGTATTTCCGGTTACACCATAAGAGGCGAGCTATGATTCTTCAACGGGTCCGCATTGCTTCCCGTTACTATCTACATAATAGTATCTATTTCCCATATAGTAAGATTATTAAGATGTCATCTGCTTACATCTGCAAATTTAATAAAATATTATGTAAGTAAAAAAATCTCCGGTAATCTTAACCCAATCGCAATAAATCAGCGCAAGTAATATATCTACCTGCGCTGTGTGATAACAAAGCCTACAATTAAGCCGTATCTATGGAGATTATTTAATATGACGAATTGAATAAACTATTTCGCGTGCTTCAGCGGCCAACGAAGGGATTGACATTACTACTACCTTTATATATCTGTTTCCGTCAGCAAGTACGGCTATTGTTATAGCTTTTCCCTCAAGCATACCTGATACTGTAGCGCCATGCATGCCGTGAATATTTACTTTTGACGATTTTGCGTCACTCATCTTAAATCCGTTAGCCATGGATTTACACAGTTTCAAAGCACCTTTTTCTCCTACTTTCTTATCAAGATCCACTTGTATCGATATTCCCATGGAGCCATCGGTACTCTTATAAATTATTGCGGGAGAATTAGTGTCGCTTCCTGCTATGAGATTAGAAGGAGCTGTAAGTAAATATTTGTCAAAAAGTATATTAACAAGTTCCGGTTGCTCGGGAGCAACATTTGAGGCAGATATCAGAGAGTCACCGTTCATGGTAGTATAGTCCTGCGTCTGCTCACGCAGTTGTTCCGGTATCTGAGAAAAAACGGAGTAAGAAGCAGCAATTATAAAAGTAAGTAATAAGGCTATCTTTTTCATTTCTTAAAAATATTATACAGGCGACTTCATGCCGCCACTCTAATTAATACGCTCCATAGGGTAGAAAAGTTCTATCCTAATAAATAGTATTAGCAAAAGTGAGTTTTCAATCCCTGTTGATAACTTGTAAATAACTTGATTATAATCCTGATTCAAGTGTAGATAAATTGATAAAAAACTGTAGACAATTAATTAATAATCTTTAACTTAAATTATTTTAATCAAGAAGATAAAATTTTATACCGACAATGATTCCAATTATGCAATAGCAGTACTCATAATCTTATTATCATCACTATTTATAGGTTTTCAACATTAATTTGGCTACCTGTTGAAAAGAAATTATTAACTTTGCGCTTATCTACAGCATGTAAATAAAATCAACATTATGCTGAGTGACTGACTTTAATGATATTTTCAACTGATAATAAAAGCGGAAAAATTGTAGACAATCAAATTTTCCAAAAATAAGGAAAACTTTTTATCAACATTATCTACACCCATTATTATTATTGTTGATATAAGGAATATAATATTCTTATTACTTAAGATAGAAAAACAATATAAAATAAACATCAATGCAGCCAACCGAGAAAATGACTAAAGAGGAACTCGTAAAAGAGATAAACCGACTCAAAAAAGAGAAAGACGCTGTGATAATGGCTCACTATTATCAGCGCGACGAAATACAGGAGATAGCCGACATGATTGGTGACTCGCTTGCTTTGGCGCAGAAGGCGGCCGAGACGGATGCAAAAATAATACTGTTGGCCGGAGTGCACTTTATGGGTGAGACTGCCAAGCTCCTATGCCCCGATAAGAAGGTGCTCGTACCCGATACAGAGGCAGGTTGCTCACTGGCTGACAGCTGCGATCCGGTAGAATTTGAGAAATTTACCCGCGAGCATCCCGATCATCTGGTCATATCTTACGTTAATACATCTGCGGCTGTGAAGGCTCTCACTGATATAGTGGTGACTTCAGGCAATGCCTTAAAGATAGTGAAGTCGCTTCCGGAAGATCAAAAGATAATATTCGGTCCTGATAAAAACCTTGGAGGCTATATTTCTTCAGTCACAGGGCGCGAGATGTTGCTATGGAATGG
>CAYNNV010000065.1:0-10245 GCA_964398625.1 uncultured Sangeribacter sp.
TTAAATTAAGATTAAGGTTTCGGTCTATCTCTTTGTGAAAAGGGATAGACTTTTTTTTCATACTCAGCTTCCTTCGTACTAATCCCCCGGGGGAATCATCCGCGGAAAAATGATAAAATACAGAGTGCATATAGATAGGACGTAATTGATGCCAAGGATGATGCTCGCAGGGCGAGTCCTCGTGTATTAGCACAACAGCATCACAAAAAACTTTACCTCATAGAGTCAATAAGAGCGAGATAGCGACGGGCTATGTTTTCGGCCGAAAATTTTTCTACGGCAGATTTATACATCCTTTGGCACATGTCATCAGTTGCTCTGCACAACGCCGAGGCTATCGCGTCAGCAAGATTTTCACTCCGTTTCTGAAGATGAGCTTCCCAGTCAGCGAGAAATCCGGTGATTCCGTCTTCTACAATATCCTCCTGGCCGCCCCTGCTGAACGCAACCGGTACTGCTCCGTAAGCCTGCCCCTCCACAAGCGTACCGGGAAGTGTCTCGAAACTTGATGATGACACCACAACTGTGGCATCGCGATAAAGAGCTTCTATATCATCAGCCGCAACCATACCTTTATGAACTGCCGGTATAGCAAACCCCTCAAGTGCCTCCGGATGCTTCACACCACCAAAGGTGACAAGCACCGTATCTGAGGCCAATTCCGGATAGCGTTCCCGAAATATCGCTATTGCGTTCTTTAGCGTAGGAAGATCCTTGACAGGGTCATCAAGACGCGCCGCCCCAAAAAGGATAATTTTCTTCCCGGCAGGGCGCGCTTCGGGCTTCGAGGAGAAATGGAAGGCATTAGGTATCACTTCTATGCGTGAATCTCTCAACAATTCCGACTCTTCAGCACAACGTCCGAGCCACCGGCTGACAGGCACAAACGTCATCTTCACTTCTTCATACAACCTTTTCTTGCGCTTCCATACTATATTAGCAAGTTTCTTGCAGGCCAACTTATTGGAAGCCAACGGACAACGATTGCAGCTGCCAACGCAATATTCGCGGCAGCCATGAGCATGATGACAAATTCCCGTCATGCACCACATATCGTGCATAGTCCATATAATAGGCTTATTCATCTGCGCAAGACTTCTTATACTCCGGGTTGATAACAGACCTTGATTCACCCAGTTGAGCATAATGGCATCAGCTTCCTTCACCCATTGATGCGATGCAATATCCACGCCGGCACCGAGAGTGTCAATTTGGAAAAGTGTCTTGCGCGAAAATCCGTTGCGCAGAAATATGCCGAGGCGTTCATCCAGAAAAGCCCGGCGCAGCTTCTTCTCCGGCGCAGCAAGCTCCACGTAAGGGCTGTCAGTAAGTTTTTCCGCCACAAGCATACGGGCATCTACGCCAAGGGAACGAAATGCCATCATTAGGCGGAAAGTGACAACCGCAGCTCCGCCGCGCGCGTCGGATTTATTTATAAGGACAACTCTCATCTGTCAGCGATGATAGTCTGCAAAACAATATGGTATTCCCTCAGCTGTGAGGTAGCGCGGTGATTTGGCAGAGAGTTCCCAGTCATTGCTGTTGAAAGGCGGAAACCACGTATCGGCATCTGCGCAGTCGGCATCAATTTCGGTGAGATAAAGGCGGGTGGCTATGGGGAGAGCAAGGGCATATATTGTTGCACCACCAATAATAAAGACTTCTTCCTCGCTGCGGCATGACTCCAGCGCCTCCTCAAGAGAGGTGAATACATCAGCACCCTCGGCCTTATACTCCGGGTTGCGGGAGATTACTATGTTGCGGCGATGAGGCAACGGACGTTTTGGCAACGACTCGTAGGTCTTTCTACCCATAATTATGGCATGACCATTGGTGAGCTGTTTGAATCGCTTAAGATCGTCGGAGATATGCCAGAGAAGGTCGCCTCCGCGACCGATAGCGCCGTCGCGAGCCACGGCTACAATGATAGAAATTTCCGGTCTTTTCCGCTCCTCTGAAAGCTGCCGGCCGGAAGGATAAATCATGATTTTTTCTGCCCCTGAAGGTGTTTCTTCCGGAGGAAGGGTGTATTGTATTGCCATAATAATTCTTTTAAAACATTTACACTGAGACCACCCCTTTCACAGCCGGCCATGGATCATAATCTTCAAGGGTAAAATCTTCATATCTGAAGTCAAAGATATCTTTCACTTCCGGATTGAGCTTCATCACAGGAAGACTCCGCGGAGTGCGAGAAAGTAGTGTTTCCACCTGGTCAAGATGATTGAGATAAATATGGGCATCGCCGAGAGTATGGATAAATTCACCGGGCTTAAGCCCTGTGACCTGAGCCATCATCATAAGCAGCAGTGCATAAGAAGCAATATTAAACGGCACGCCAAGAAAAGTATCGGCGGAACGCTGATACAGCTGGAGTGACAGCTTGCCGTCGGCTACATAGAACTGAAAGAAAGCATGGCAGGGAGGAAGATTCATTCTGTCAAGATCAGCCACATTCCATGCGCTGACAATAATCCTGCGTGAGTCCGGATTATGCTTTATGTCATGCACCGCTTGCGCTATCTGGTCAATGGCTTTGCCGTCATAACCGGGCCATGAGCGCCATTGATATCCGTAGATATGCCCCAGCGAGCCGTCAGGATCAGCCCATTCGTTCCATATTCTCACCCCATTGTCCTGCAGGTACTTCACGTTAGTGTCACCGGCAAGAAACCACAGCAACTCGTGAATGATGCTTTTCAGATGTAGTTTTTTGGTAGTGACGAGGGGAAAACCCTCGCTCAGGTCGAAGCGCATCTGATATCCAAAGGTTGATATCGTGCCCGTGCCGGTTCGATCCTCCTTCCGGAAGCCGTGATCACGGATATGACGGAGAAGATCAAGATATTGTTTCATTATTATCTACTTATTAATTGCATATTTACATTCCCGAAGAGCGGTTGGCGCGCTTCATAAGTGGTGAGGCGGGACGATTGCGATTCAACTGAAATCGTATAGCATCATTGGGACACACTTCTATGCAGTTGAAGCACCGCACACATCTGGAATTGTCTACGTATCTGCTTACTACTTTCACACACTCCCCCTTGCACACCTCTTCGCAACGGAGACATGATATGCACTTATCCGGGTCAATCTCTATGTGCATGATGGTGTGAGCATCAGTGATACCCAGAGCCGTACCTATGGGACAGATTGTATTGCAGAATCCCCTCCCGCCGCTCCAGGCCCATACCATTAAAATCAGCAGCGACACAATCCCGGCAATAATGCCGGTGGTGACCGAAATTCCGGCGTGAATCCACGGCTGCGATCTCAGCGATGGATGAAATAGCGTGACTATATTCTCGTAAATATTCCAGGGCTGAACGGTGAATGTCACTATCGTTACCCCTAAAATTATACACAGTAATAGCACCATCATCAAAGGTAATCTGAAGCGTACCGGATGTCGATAGTGATAATTTCGCTTTAGAGCCGGAATGCGGTTTCTCAGCCCGGCCACAATATCCAGAAGAGTACCGACCGGGCATACGGTGGAGCAATATATGCGGCCGAAAAGCATGCTTGCTACAAGCCAAAAGAGAAGAGCACCTATGCCTGCGGGCAGGAAGGAAAGCACAATCTGCGCCGCACGACCGCACTTCGCAAAGGGATGAAAGGCCGGACCAAAGACGATATATGCCGTACACGCCGCAAAAAACAGCAATGAGATAAGCACCCGAAATGACTTGAGCCGCTTCATTTTCCGTCACTTTTTTGAATATTTCCACCACAAAGTTAATAAATTATTTCTGATTCATCCGCTTCTTTCAGCACAATTTTATACAGGCCGTTTATTTGAAAAGTAGGGAGATTATATTATCTTTGCCAAAATTTTCAATCCATGACCACAGAATTAGAGGAAAGAATAGCTGAATACCGCAGCCTCGGGCTCCACCGGCGGCTGGACTATCTTAAATACAACCGCTCATCTATCGTAGACCACTTCAATGCGATAGAAGGTGTGGCTATGGATCAGCCACTCGAATACTATTCTGTGGATGATGGAGAGCACTTTCGGCTTGAAGACTCCATGTCCGGCCTTCCGGAATTCAGCATGAAGGCAGCTTTCGACAAGGCTATGTTCTTCGCCCGCTACCGTGCCGACATAACGGTGACGCGACTTCGCCGCCTTGCCACCCTGCTTATGCCATCATCCGGTTCTCAATTTAAACACTCCGATGACGACATTGCTCCCAACGGATCCTCAAGACCTATAAATGCAAGAAGAGGTATTTCATCTCATTCCTACCTGAACTACCGCAAGGTGCCGGAAAAACTGGAGATTCTCTGCAACTCCCTGAATTTTCAGCGACACACCACTGAGTCAATGACTCCTACTCAAATTTATGAGTTTTCTTTTGATGCATACTATAATATGCTCTCGATAAGCCCGTGGCACTATGGCAACGGAATCATGGCACGCTTGATAATGAATTGGATTCAGATTGAAAACAATCTTGTGCCGTCGCGCCTGTATATAGAAGATGCCGCTGCTCACCGTCAAGCCTTAAAAAGAACTCGCGATGAGGGGAATACCCGGATACTCCGAGACTTCATGCTTGAGTCTATAACCTGCCAGATCAAATCCGACATAGAAAATTATGCCAACTGCAAGGAGACTCTTCCGCTTACCGGCTATCGTCCGCGCACAGCGCTCAGTATTCTCGCACGCCTGAGGGAGAATTCCTCGCACACCACCAAGACCCTTGCGCAAGAGATAGGCATTACACCGAAAGGAATAGAAAAACAGCTTGCCAAGCTACGCAAACGTGGTGAGATACGCCGTATCGGACCGGCTCATGGAGGACATTGGGAGGTGCTTGTAGAGCCCGAACCGGAAGACTGACAATGATGAAATAAGAGATGTTAATATATGCAAAAATTATTTAATTCGCTCAAAATAACTTGATTTTCAGAGTTTTGTTTTATAGCTTTGCATTGAAATTACTTTTCACGCATGAAAGCAAAGCTCAAAATATTGCTCTTTATACCTTCCATCATTTTAGCAAGTTGCTCTAATTCAAGCACTAAAACGGCCGCTGACTCTATAGCTGCCGACTCTATAGCACAAGCTCAACAAGAGGAAGCCCTAACTATGCTCCCTGACACCGCATACCCCTCTGTGGATCGTATGACAGTGCAAACCGAAATTATTCAGGAAAGCGTTGACGGCACTCTAAATTCACTCAAGGATCTATATAAAAATGCTCCCGGAGTTTTCACTTTTCGTAAGACACCATTCCGCGACGCATCATTCGGAGGGAAAGTAAGCGGCAAGCCTCGGGAAGTCACCATTGACTGGGAATTCACAACACATACAGAAAAAAGCCACGGTTCATGGGGCGGTGGCTCCGGTTGGACCGGTCAACCGCTTTACGTGGAATGGCCTGATAGCTGTATCGCTAAATTCAAGGACGCCGGTGTGGTAAATGAAAATTTCGGAAAGCGAGAGATTATCGTAGGCTCTCTCACCGGCGCAGTCTATTTCCTTAATTTTGATACCGGCAAGGAGACTCGAAAGGCCATTGAGATGACCAATCCTATTAAAGGCACCATTTCGCTTGACCCTACACTCAATGGCAATCTCTACGTTGGTCAGGGTATTGCAGATTCCCGGCCGTTTGGTGCCGTCACTATTGACCTATACAAGCATGAAGTAGTAGACCACTTCGGCGAAGACCCCAAGGCTCAGCGACACTGGGGTGCATACGATTCTTCTGCAATTAGGGCGGGACAATTTCTCTTCCGCCCCGGCGAAAACGGCACGCTCTACAAGTGGAGCGTGGCTCCCGGAGCTGTGCAGCTTCACAGCGTGATGCGCTATACCGTAGGGGGTAATGCTCCCGGCATGGAGGCTTCTATGGCCGTATACAGAAACTATGGCATCACATGCGACAATTCCGGATATATCGTATGCACTAACCTCAATACCATGAAGCCGGTATGGATGTATGACAACGGCGACGACACCGACTCATCGCCGGTGATACGAATTGAAGACGGCAAGCCCTACGTATACGTAGGCAGTGAGGTTGACAAGCAGAATGTGGGAATGGCGCGCTATGTCAAGCTCAATGTGCTCAACGGAGAACTTGTATGGAAGTCGGAAATCCCGGCGCGACTCGCAACTGTGGGCAAAAAGCATTTCGATGGCGGTTACTACGGTTCGTCTCTTCCCGGCAGCGGCGACTGCGAAGGTATGATGTTTGTAAACTTCGTATACAACGAAAGCGGCCAGAACGGTGCTTTCATGTCTCTCGACACCAAGACCGGCAAGACTCTCTATACCTCGCCTCTCAAATACTATGCATGGTCTTCGCCGGTAGGATTCATGGCTCCCGGCAACAAAATGTACGTATTCACCGGTGATTGTGCAGGTCGCGTCTATGTCATTGACGGAAAGAGCGGTGAGATTCTCATAGTAAAGCAGGTCGGAAATAACTTCGAGTCATCTCCGGTAGTCGTGGGCAATTCACTCGTAGTAGGCTCACGCGGCGATAAAATCTTCAAAATGTCAATTAAATAATCTCCTCTAAAACATATAAATATGAAACGCTTCATTTTCCTCTTCCTTTCAGCCCTGATTCTCTTCACCTCAGCATCAGCCTCAAAGCTCTCACGCCAGGTAGGTAAGGTGAAAGACGGCTACAACTTCTGGCTCGCTGAGCCCGACTCAATCTCCGACGACGAAGAAAAACCTCTCGTAATATTCCTCCATGGCGCAAGTCTATGTGGTAACGATCTTAATAAAGTGCAGCGATACGGCTCCATTGACGCCATAAATCGCGGGCGCGAAATAGACGCTTACGTTGTAGCTCCTCAGAATCCCGGCGGTGCTTGGAAACCCTCCAAAGTAATGAATATCGTTGACTGGGTGCTTGACCGATACAACATTGATGAAGACCGCATCTATGTGCTCGGGATGAGCCTCGGCGGATACGGCACTATTGATGTGGCCGCCACTTACCCTGACCGTATCGCGGCCGCAATGGCATTATGCGGAGGCGGCACTGTCAAAGACTATTCCGGACTTAACGATGTACCGATGTGGATAGTCCACGGCACTGCAGATGCAGCCGTAAGCATCTCCCAAAGTGACAAGGTGGTGGCCGCAATGAAGGATGCTGACAAAGACACTCCCCGCCTGCGCTATGACCGCATGCCGGGCATGAATCATTCACAGCCTGCCAGAATGTTCTATCTCAAAGAGACGTACGACTGGCTGTTTGCACATTCCCTGGCTGATCGTCGCCGCGAAATGAACATAAAAAAGACCTTCCTTCCCTCACAGGAAATACTTGGCTCAGCCTATAAAGACCTTCACGGCAAGCGCCACGCATCAAAATAACGCCCTCTATCAAGAGTATGCCGGCGGCGGATGCACGCTCACCCCGTATGAAACAGGCTCTGCCGACAGACAAGTGGGCGCGATGAAAAAAAATTCGGGTTTGGTGACTCGGGAATTAATTTGTATCTTTGTGGGCGGCTCGTGAGCCGCTTGCAGAGATATTTCTTTATTCTTTTATTTCTCTGAAAACCCGATTATTATTACTCACAATATATTCTATACATATGATTAAATCTTTACTTTCAGCTTCTCTGCTGCTTGCGACGGCTTCTGCCGGAGCTACTTCCGGAGCTCCGGGAGTGGAGCGTGTGAATTACGCCAACTCCGTGCAAGAGCATAAAATATCTTCCGCAAGACCGGAGAGAGCTTCAATGCTTCTGGACAAGGGTGTATCACTGAGCGTGAAGAACGGCATGAAGCATCTTAATGTGGTTGGAAGGCCCAATCCTGGAAAAGTAAGTCTTTCCCCTGCCGGAGCAGAAGCGACTATCCCGGTTGGATATGTGCTTTACGAGAGCTTCGAGGGATGGGATGGTAAAAATATCAATTGGACACCGGAAGGTTGGGAAATTACTCAAGGCACCGCCTCCGACAGCGATGAGACCTGGCATCCTAATGCTCATAAAGCCCCGCAGCCTGCACCGGCTGAAGGGAAATATTATTATGGTATAAATTTCTCTTACGATACTCAGGATGAATGGCTGATTTCTCCCTACGTCACCGTGGGCGACGACATGGAGCTTTCTTACTGGTACTACCTCAATCCTCTTTACTTATTCAATCTCGACAATGTAGACTGGGATAAATACGATTTTACCGGCGACAAGGAAGTGGCTGCCACACTTCAAATTTGGGCACAGGCTGAAGGTGAAGACTGGGTGGAGCTATACGACCATTCTGATAAATTCAAGGATTACAGCCTGTCGGAACTTATTATTGCCGACAGTAAGTATCTCACTAAGCATACTCTCAGCCTTAATAATTACTATGGCAAGAAGACCCGAGTGGCTTTCCGCTATACCGGCTCAAACGGTGATACCATGTTTGTCGATGCTATCGGCATCGGGCTTCCTTCGCTCGAAGGAGTGACTTACGCATCGCCTGAAAGCACTCTCTATTGGGGATTCGACCGTTTTCCTTTCCTCAACGGAATCAGCTCGGCCATTGCCATGTATCCGGTATATTCTCCGCTCACATGGACCAACCTGTGCCAAAACGACAAAGCAACTTTCACTTGGAAATATTCCGATCCGGATACCGGTGATTTTGTTACTTCCGAGAATCCGGAGAAGCTTACCGTGACTTATCATCCCGATTACTCCTCTGAAGAGACAATCTTAAATAATCTCTATTATCCGCCTACTCTCAAGGCTGAGATGAACAGTGCCACTCCTTCAGAGTATCAGGCTCCTTACGTATACTTCCAAGCAGGCGGTGCGCCCGGTCTTGATCTTGAAGACGGCACAGTATTCGACCCTTGCCTTATACCCTTCAATCATCATCTTCTTGGAGTAGCCCGCACTACAGTTGAAGATGCTGAAGCAGGAGATAAGGCTGTTCCCGTATTCGGCTACGACGCAAATACCGACAAATATTGGCTTGAATATGCTCTTGACGGACAAGAGGCTCAACCCGGTGATTATTCCAAACTTGAGGGGATTGGAAACTTGTTTATACCGGACAGCCATATGCCGGCAATCGTTTATGGCACCGACATTTACGGCTTTGGACAAATTACTGACGATGCAGAACTTACAGCCACAGTATATGCCCTCAATTCGGAAATGAGCCTTGACTACAACACATTTGAAGTAGTGCAGCGCAAAAAGATAAAAGGCTCGGCTGTACTCTCCGATGATAATACCGAGAGCAACTACATCTGTATTCCTTTCGATTTCGACGAGCCTGTGGTAATGATAGCTACCAAGGAGCATCCTGCGTATCTCGTGATGCTGGAGGGGTTCAATTCGGACAAAGTGATATACTTCGTGCCACTACAATCAGACTTCCCCGATCCGGATCACCAATGCCGAGGATATATCCTCAATCACACATCTATCGGTTCTTCTCCCGCTTACTATAGCGTAAAGCAGATGACATACCGGGATAATGGCGAGGATGTAAATCTCTATTCCTCATTCTGCCTTGGACTCAACATATTCTATCCATGGCTCACAACTGATTGCACCTCAATAAAACTTAATGACGAGCAACCTACAGTAGAAGTACCGCTTGGCAGCTATTATGATTCTTCCAAGCTCAATGTTGAAGCTCCGGAGGGAATATCAGCTACCGTTGCCGGCCGTTACGATAAGTGCATACTCACTGTCAAGAGAGATGACGCTTCACGAAATATCACCGGCAACATTATAGTCAAAGCCCCCGGCGTGGAGGTAACAATTCCCGTAGAATCACAGTATTCAGCCTCAGTGGGGGGAATCAACGCCGACGCCTCAAGCATCAGCGAAATTTATGATCTGGCCGGTCGACGTCTGCAATCACTGCCTCAGACTTCAGGAGTATATATAGTGAAATTCTCCGACGGTTCTAAGCAAAAATTTGTGGTGAAATAATCTGAAGTCGGCTCCTGCTTACTTATAAAAAATAGCCGTGAGAGTCATTTCCTGACACTCACGGCAAATTTTTTTCAAAAAAAATGCGCTTGCAAACTACTGATTTACAACGAAAATAAAAAATAATTAAAAAAATATTTGGTGGCGGAGAAAAAATGTTCTACCTTTGCAGTCGGGTAAGTACTATACGACTAGCTCCTTGTAAATCCCCCCAGATCTTGACCGAAGCAAGGGTAGCAGGTTGTAGCAGTGCGATGTAGACCGCTTGCCCGCCCGCCTCTTTAGCTCAGTTGGCCAGAGCACGTGATTTGTAATCTC
>CAYNNV010000066.1:0-10240 GCA_964398625.1 uncultured Sangeribacter sp.
TTTTTCTCGCTGCGACGTGCACGACGCTTTTCGGCGTATTCCTGTGCATATTTGTCGAGGCGGAAAGTCAGGAAGCGGATTACGCGCTCATCGCGACGGAAAGCCACTTCAAGCTTCTTAATAGTCTCGGGAGCTGCCTTAAATTCGAGAAGGCAATAGAAGCCGGTTGATTTTTTCTGGATGGGATACGCAAGCTTGCGAAGACCCCATTCCTCTTCATTGACAATTTCAGCGCCCTGCTCAGTGAGAAAGCCTTTGAATTTGTCTACCGCTTCCTTCATCTGTACGTCAGATAAAACGGGAGTTAAAATGAAAACGGTTTCGTAAGAATTCATAAAATTTTAAGTTTGTTAGTTGATTTTAAGTGAATTAGCTTGTATTAGTACGCTAATCGGCTGCAAAGTTAGTAATTATTTTTATTTCTGCCAAAAATATTCCTTATATTCACGTAAATTTATTTCACGGCAGTATCGACTGACAGTTTGTTGCCAATAAGTCGGTTGGTATAATCCTGCATGAAGGCACCGGCCCATTCAATCATCTTTTTCACCTCTTTCCGATCATACACCTTGAGAGGTTTTTTCATACTATAATCAACGGTGGTATCAAATACAGACTCAGCCTGCCTGAAGTCAGGTGATAATCTCACGGTATATTTATTTCCGCATACCTGATATTCTCCATGAATATACATTAATGCGTAGCCGGGATGTGCAGATGATAATATGTTTTGTCCCAAAGAGATGTAAGGCCGGTTGTAATGTGTAAGGCTGAGAATTGTAGCCGGTATGTCAAGTTGGCTAACGCATTTATCGTCAATCCTCGTCGGTTGAAGTGAGCCGTCGGGCGTAAATATCATAAGAGTGATATGTGGTAGAATAAAAGATGAGTCATAAATGGTATTTTTTAAATCTCTGCAGCCATGGTCGCCAATTATAATAAATATCGTATTCTTGTACCACGGCTGTTTTTTGGCTTCCTCAAAAAAATGGCACAGTGCTCGGTCTTCGTATTCAACTGTCTTCATCATATCATCTGATGACTTATATCCTTCAGACTTCCAATCATTCGGTACAGAAAACGGCCCATGAGGATTGAGTGTAAACCAGCCTGCTATGAATGGTTCGCGAAGTTTTGACAGATCTTCGGCTGCATATTCTCCCATCTTATGGTCCCAAATGCCCCATTCTCCATCAAAATCTCGGTCGTTGCCATATTCATTGCGGGTAATGATTTCATCAAAACCAAAAGTTTTAAGGGTCTGATCTATATTAAATGAACTATGATTCCCTCCAAAATAGAATTTATTGGAGTAGCCATAATTCTTCAGAAGCGAGGCCGGGGCGTCAAATGAATTTGTAAAGTACGGTGAGGTCATTAGGATCATATCTCCAAAAGTGGGGACACCACCGAATATCCCTGTAATACCTTCAATTGAACGTATTCCTGTGGTAAATGCGTGGGGAAAAACGACTGATTCTTGTGCTATAGAATCTAGGAATGGCATCAGCGCATGCTCAATATCATTGCCAATGGGGGAGAGGCTTTTAACCCAAATAGAACTACCGCTTTCGATTGTTATTACCACAATATTTTTCTTTGTAGACAATGTGGAATCTTTCGGAGTATGGATTGAAGTACGTATTTTGGATAATTCCTGTCCGGAGAAAATATCTACCGGCTCAATACTGCCATCTTTATTAATGGAATGAACAATACAGAAAGGAGTATTAAGCACGATATTCACTTCTGAAGCTTTATTAGTTCCCCATACGCCATCTGCTATAGATAGGGGGCGTTCAGAGCCAATATGTCCTCTGATGCAGATAAAGCTTACTAAACAAGCAAAAATAAAGTTGGTGCTTTTTAATAAATATCTTTTTCTCTTTGTGGTGAGTGATGAGCGTGAAGGCTTAACCTTAATAATAAAGGCGGCAAGAGCTATCAAAGCTATGAGCAGTACAGCCATAAGAAAAGCCCACCAATAATCTTTTGCAAATGATAATATAATACCATGAATATTACTGTCGGACCAGATTGTTACGAGAGAGTTCCAGCGCAGATGACAGCCGTTATATTGGAAAAATGGTATGTTGGCCACCGCGGGCAACAACATAAGCGTATTACTAAGAAAATATATCCACGATGTGATTCGTTGATACTTTTCTCCTTCAACAAAATTAAATGGAAGAAAGCGCAATACTATAAATAGAGAGTTGAATAATGCCCATACGCTTAAATCAAATCTGAAACCATGGCAGGAAAGTTGTAGAATCCTTAGCAATGAAGGTGAGTCTAAAGTGCTGTAATTTAGAAAACAGAATAGATAGCGTAGCAACCACAATAAGAATAGCGGCAGGGCGAGTTGAAGTAAAGTGGATTTATAATAACCAAGTTTAATTTCTAAACTCATAAAATACGTTTCGATGAGATTTTTCGCTGCAAAGTTATGTAATAAATCGGACATTGGAGGTAAGCGATATAAGTTTCGTTGCCGTGGACATAAATAATATGAATTTATTTTTTAACTTTGCACATAATTCATGGGTATTACGGCTTATTGCCGTGAATCGTATACTTCAAAACCGAAATAATGCTCTCAATACAAAATCTCAGCGTGGAGTTTTCCGCAAAAGCACTTTTTGAGGATGTTTCTTTTGTGGTCAATAAGACCGACCGAATCGCCCTTGTGGGCAAAAACGGGGCGGGAAAGTCTACTTTGTTGAAAATATTGGCCGGACAGCAGCGTCCTACTTCCGGCTCTATTTCCTTGCCCGATGGCCTGACTATAGGCTATCTTCCGCAGCAGATGTTGCCGGCTGATAATACTACTGTGATTGATGAGGTCAGAAAGGTTTTTGCATCGCACGACGCGCTTCAGTCCGAGATAGAAAAAGTAGTTGCAGAACTCGGTGAAAGGACTGATTATGAGTCTGAAAGTTATATGTCGCTTATATCGCGCCTTGATTTCCTTCATGAGAGAGTAGCATTATCATCTACTTCGGGCCTTGAGGCTGAGATAGAGCGTACATTAACCGGCCTCGGATTTGCCCGCACAGATTTTTTACGTCCTACGTCGGAATTTTCAGGAGGGTGGAGAATGAGGATTGAGCTTGCCAAGATTCTACTTTCTTCTCCGGATGTCTTACTGCTTGATGAGCCCACCAATCATCTTGATATAGAGTCGATACAATGGCTGGAGAGATTCCTTTCAAAATCAGGGGCTGCTGTCATTCTTGTCAGTCACGACAAGGCCTTTATTGATAATGTCACCAATCGAACTATTGAAATTTCCTGTGGAAAAATCTACGATTATAAGGTAAATTATTCTCGTTATCTTGAACTGAGGAAGGAGAGACTTGAACAACAGAAAAGAGCATACGAGAACCAACAGAAGGAGATAGCAGATATTAAGGATTTTATAGAACGCTTCAGATACAAACCCACCAAGAGCAATCAGGTGCAGAGCAGAATTAAGATGCTTGAGAAGATTGTACCTATTGAGATAGACGAGGTGGATAATTCCAGACTGTCGCTAAAATTCCCTCCGGCTACACGCTCCGGCGATTTCCCCCTTATTGCAGAAGAAGTAGATAAATCGTACGGTGATCATCTTGTTTTTTCTGATGTGAATCTCACTATCCGAAGAGGTGAAAAAGTGGCGTTTGTTGGAAAAAACGGTGAGGGTAAGTCTACTTTAGTCAAGGCTATAATGGGTGAAATACCATATACCGGCACTCTTAAAATAGGCCACAACGTAGAGATAGGCTATTTTGCTCAAAATCAAGCCCAACTTCTTGACGGAAAACTTACCGTATTTGATACAATTGATCGTGTGGCTACCGGCGATATGCGCACAAGAATTAGAGATATTCTCGGAGCTTTCATGTTTGGAGGCGAAGCGAGCGACAAATTTGTCTCTGTGCTTTCTGGTGGGGAAAAAACTCGCCTTGCTATGATTAAACTGCTTCTTGAACCCGTGAATTTTCTAATTCTTGATGAGCCAACCAATCATCTTGATATTAGAACAAAGGAGATTTTAAAAGAAGCTGTTAAGGCTTTTGACGGGACTGTTATCGTTGTGAGCCACGACCGAGACTTTCTTGATGGGCTTGTAGAGAAAGTTTACGAGTTCGGAGGCGGAAAAGTAAAAGAATTTATCGGCGGAATTTATGATTATCTACATTCCCGCAATTTGTCATCCCTGAATGAACTAAATCTTTCCACTTCACCCACGGCGGCTCTTTCTGCTGCGAAGCCACCACAGGAGACTGTGACTGGTAAGCAAGCATATCTTGACAATAAAGAAAAAGAACGGCAAATGAAGCGAATGCAGAAAGCTGTAGTTAAAGCCGAAGAAGAAGTAGGTAAGTTTGAGGCTGAAATTGCCGAGATTGAGGCTGTGATTGCTTCCGGGGTTTCTGATTCCGCTACACTTCAAAAATATGCAGATGCTCAGAAGAATCTTGAGACCGCCATGAACACATGGGAGGAACTGCAGCTTCAGTTTGAAGATATTAATACATGATAAATCTCTGAATATAATGTTATATAGTTCAAAAATTCAAAATCTCTCATCACTACTTAAGGGAGGCAACGGAATTGTTCAAGATAATCTTGACGAATCTGTAAATCCACGCGATGATTTTTATAAATATGCCTGTGGTGGTTGGATGAAAAAGCATCCGTTGCAACCTGAATATTCCCGGTTTGGCACTTTTGACCTTCTGAGAGAAAACAACCGCACACGTCTCAACGATCTTATTTCAAAGCTTGACTCTAATCCTGAAGTAAATATAAAAGGTACTAACGCTCAAAAAGTTCGTGATATATTTGCGCTGGGGATGGATGAGGACAGGCTCAATGCAGAAGGAGCTTCTCCGCTCATGCCTTACCTGAAAGCTCTTGAGGAGAGTGACGTGACTTCACGTGAAGGATTTGCAGCGACTCTTGCAAATATGCATTCCGGCATCGGAGGCGGATTTTTCAGTATGGGAGTAAGTACTGATGCTATGGATTCCAATCGGCATCTGATGCACATCGGGGAAGCAGGCCTTGGACTTGGCGATAGAGATTATTATCTTGAAAAGAATGAACGGAATGATACTATCCTGGCCGCGTATGATATATATGTGAAACGCATGATGCAGCTTATTGGCGCTTCGGAAGATGATCAACATCGTATCCAAGAGCTTAATATGAGGATAGAGACTAAAATTGCCGAAAATAAGATGACTCGTGAGATGCGTCGTAATCCACGAGCCCGGTATAATCTGATGAGCTATGATGATTTTAAGAAGAGATACGGCAATATAGACTGGGATACTTATTTCTCGGAATTAAAAATTGAGGGACTGGAAAAACTGAACGTAGTGAATCCGGCTTATCTTGATATGATCAACGAGCTTATTCCTACGTTAACCGAGCGTGAGATAAAAGATCTGTTTGCACTTGAGATAGTTACAGAAGCATCAAATCTGCTTAGTGACGATTTCTTCATGGCCAACTTTGAGATGTATGATAAAGTGATGAGTGGTAAGGAGGAACCGGAACCCCGCTGGAAACGCTCAATGGGTATTACAGGCTCTATGCTTGGAGAGGCAATAGGTCAGCTTTATGTAGAGCGATATTTCCCTGAAGAAAATAAGAAATATATGCTTGAAATGGTTGACAATCTTAAGTCAGCACTCGGTCAACATATCAGCGAGCTTACATGGATGTCGCCCGAAACAAAAAAACTGGCTCTGGATAAACTCGCAAACTTCTCAGTAAAGATTGGTTACCCTGACAAATGGAAAGATTATAGCGGGATAACAATAGATTCGGAAAAATCATACCTCGAAAATGTACTTGAAGCCTCAAAATGGTACGTTCGCGATAATCTTGATCGACTTCACAAGCCTGTAGATAAGACAGAATGGCACATGACACCTCAGACTGTCAATGCCTATTATAGCCCGGTAACCAACGAAATCTGCTTCCCCGCCGGTATTCTGCAGCCGCCATATTTTGACCCAAAAGCCGACGATGCTATAAACTATGGAGCCATAGGGGTGGTCATAGGGCATGAGATGACGCATGGTTTTGACGATCAGGGTCGTCAATTTGACAAAGACGGTAATCTTAAGGATTGGTGGAAAGCTGAAGATGCTGAAAAATTCAAACAACTGAGCGAGATTCTTGTCAAGCAGTTCGACGAAGTGGAAGTTGCTCCCGGCACTTTCGCCAACGGTCGATATACACTTGGAGAAAATATTGCCGATCAGGGAGGGCTTCGTGTTGCCCTAACCGCTTATCGCAATCACTTAGTCTCCAATGATAATGCCGGAGAAGTGATTGACGGATTGACCCCGGAGCAGCGTTTTTATCTTGCCTATGCCAACGTCTGGGCCGGAAATATCCGGGAAGAAGAGATACTTTCGCGTGTAAAGACTGACCCCCACTCTCTCGGAGTGCACCGCGTCAACGTCACACTAAAAAATATTACCCCCTTCCTTGAGGCATTCTCAATAGTCTCCGGTGATAAGATGTATCGGCCTGAGGATGAGAGAGTAATCATCTGGTAATCAGATTGGGAATTTATTTTCTTATTATTAAATGTAAAAATATCTCAAATTATTTCTTACATTTGTACAATTAAAAGAACTAACTAAATCTATAATACATGAATGCTATTAAATCTGCAGAGTCTCTAAGAGACAAATCATGGGCACGGTGGACGGCTCTCGGGCTTCTTGCCTTCGCCATGTTCTGCTCCTACGTCTTCATGGACGTACTTTCACCGATCAAAGACCTTTTGCAGTCAGAACGAGGCTGGGATTCAACCGCGTTTGGTACGATGCAAGGCTCTGAAACATTCCTCAACGTATTCGTTTTCTTCCTGATTTTTGCCGGTATCATCCTTGACAAAATGGGTGTACGCTTTACGGCTGTACTCTCCGGCGGAGTAATGCTGGTAGGTGCTGTTATCAACTGGTATGCTCTAACTGATGCCTTCCAGGAGAGTGGACTCAAGGTATGGTTTACCGACAATCTCAACTACATCCCTGGATTTGATGAACTTGGAGTTTCTCCATTTTATAAAGGAATGCCTGCTTCTGCAAAATTATCTGCAATTGGTTTTATGATATTCGGATGCGGCGTTGAGATGGCCGGTATTACTGTGAGCCGTGGAATTGTGAAATGGTTCAAGGGACGTGAGATGGCGCTCGCAATGGGTTCAGAAATGGCTCTTGCACGCCTTGGCGTAGCTACCTGTATGATTTTCTCACCTATGTTTGCTGAAATGGGTGGTACGGTTGATGTGAGCCGTTCAGTTGCGTTTGGTGTAGTACTTCTTATGATTGCCTTAATTATGTTTATCGTCTACTTCTTCATGGATAAGAAGCTTGATTCCCAGACAGGTGAGGCAGAAGAGAAGGATGATCCTTTCAAACTTTCTGATCTTGGTAAGATACTTTCAAGCCTTGGTTTCTGGCTTGTGGCTCTCCTTTGTGTACTTTATTATTCAGCTATTTTCCCCTTCCAGAAGTATGCTGTGAATATGCTTCAGTGCAACATTGAGTTTACTGATCTTGCTCCGGATTCTTTCTGGGCTACTGATGCAGTGACTTATATACAGTATGCTATCATGCTCGTGGTTGCTGCCACCGCATTTGCCGGTAATTTTGCTAAAAATAAGGCTGCCAAGTTTGGACTTTTTGCAATCTCAATTGCATCTCTCGTAGTATACTGCTGGATGGGCTATGAAAAACATAGTGCCGGTGCTATATTTGCGGTTTTCCCGCTACTCGCAGTTGGTATCACTCCTATTCTTGGCAAATTTGTTGACTATAAGGGTAAGGCTGCCTCAATGCTTGTACTCGGTTCACTGTTACTTATTGCGTGTCATCTCACCTTCGCCTTTGTTCTTCCAATGTTTAAGGGTAATGCAGTTGGTGGGGTGATTGTGGCTTATATCACAATTCTCGTACTTGGAGCATCCTTCTCACTTGTGCCCGCTTCACTTTGGCCATCAGTACCGAAACTCGTGGATTCCAAGATTATCGGCTCTGCTTATGCTGTGATTTTCTGGATTCAAAATATTGGTCTATGGCTCTTCCCAATGCTTATTGGTAAGGTCCTTACTTCTACAAATAAAGATATTGCCGCAGATGTTGCTGCAGGCAAAATGACGGAAGAAGTGGCATCCGTAAGCTACAATTATACGTGGGCTCTCGTGATGCTTGCCTGTCTTGGAGTAGCCGCTCTCTTTATCGGCCTTTACCTTAAGATTGTAGACAAGAAAAAGCATCTTGGTCTTGAATTGCCCAATGTGGCAGAGTCAGCTAAGGATAAGGATCTCACTGAGATGGCTGAGGTTGAGTCTGCTGAAGGTTAATTTAGACTTATGACTTTGTATGAAGAGGTTTGGCATCTGATAGATTTCATTCCTCTTCATACTTTTTCGCTCTCTAAAGCGTTATATAAATATGAAGAAGCGCTCAATACATAAACTGCTGATATTGCTGGTAGTAATACTTACTTCCTACTCCGGAAACAAGGCTTATGCCGAGACTGTAAGTCAAAAGACTGCTTCGAATATAGCTCAGCAATTTTTTAATGCCATAAACGGACGTATTACGGAAGCTCCTAAAATGGTGTACAATGGGCGTAAACTTACTACTCATCGCCTGTTTAATCCCTTCTATGTATATAATTCTCCGGCAGGCGGATTCGTCATTATTTCTGCTGAAAATAAGGCCTATCCTATCCTTGCATTTAGTAGGGAAGGAAGCTTTGATCCCAATTATATAAGCGATAAGATGAAGGCGTTACTGTCTCTATATGCCAATCATATAGAGGCAATCCGTTATGATAGTAGAATGCCTCTGAAAGCTATTTCAGCATGGGGCGATATAAGAAATCATATAGCAGGGATTATTTCGGCCCCATACGATGCTACTGATTCGCGTCTGTCTGATGACGATCTTGTTGATATGCTTGATACGGCAATCAGTTCGGATAATGTAGAGGAGTTCGTATCATATTATTATTCCCCTGAAGAGTGGACAGCCACTATTGGCTCAAATCTCACGCCGGAATCAACGCTTGCTATCGGATTGATTTCACCAACGGAGGTCGTACCGGCCGAAGTGGTTGGCAGGCAGGGTGATTTTTTTAGGCTGCGACTTGATTCTCCTGATCGCGGGTTGTGGCGATTACTCCCTACAGAGTATCTTTCTCAGGGTGAAGTGGCTCTTCTTGGAAATCCTAAAAAAGTTACTCCGGAGATAATACCTGATGATACCTTCCGCTTCTTCGAGGAATTTGTTGAAGAAACACAAGAGGCTAAGTCAGCAGTGCTTCGTGAAAAAGAGCTTGCTGTTGCTCCACTTGAGCCTATCGTTCAGAATATGATGGGCGGTCATTTTATGATTACTCTTCCGGAGAATGTCAGAAAAGCAGATGTCTTCAACGTGGCGGGTGCAAAATTAGCTACTCTCACTTATCGTGATACACCTGTTGCTTCGATCGACATTTCTACTGAGCCGGCAGGGTTCTATATTGTAATGTTAGAGTCAGTGACCGGAAACCATTATAGCTTTAAACTTTACAGATAATAATTTTGGAACAAGATGAATAAATTATTGCGTTCAAAAGGTATAGCGTGGTTGGCGTTTGCCATAATAATAATAGTGCTCGTCGTGACCTTCTCTTATCGTACCGTGTGGTGGGCATTTATAGATATATTCTTTGCTTTTATGACTGTATTCTGTCATGTAATAGCACTCACGATCGAGAAACTAAATCCTTACGCTTCAAAAAAATTAGATATAATAGCTTTCTATTTGTTAATTCTGACTGTTTTGGCTTTAATTGGTGAATTTATCGGATTTAATATTTGAAGACTAATATAAGATAAAAATAAGAGTTGATTCACGAATGAATCAACTCTTATTTTTATTTAATATTGTAATGGTCAGGTCAGAAAGGAAGAGCTTCGTTGGTCTTATGAACGGCAGCCGCACTCTTTTCGAAGAGAGCTTTTTCCTCATCATTCAGCTCGATTTCAACAATCTTCTCGATACCGTCCTTGCCAAGCACGCAGGGCACGCCAATGCAAA
Source organism: uncultured Sangeribacter sp. (assembly GCA_964398625.1). Lineage (GTDB taxonomy): Bacteria > Bacteroidota > Bacteroidia > Bacteroidales > Muribaculaceae > Lepagella. The sequence continues at coordinate 10,107 of CAYNNV010000066.1, forward strand.
GACCCTTTTCGCCATATTCACCTTCAAGAAGAGCGGAACAGGGGATAAGAGCTTTTTGGTCATGAATAACTGCCTCTACTACCTCAGCTGCAGCAGCACCGGGAGCATACCATGCTGAAGTGCCAAGCAGTTTG
>CAYNNV010000067.1:0-10234 GCA_964398625.1 uncultured Sangeribacter sp.
TCCGCGAACAACCCTTCTGCGAAGCCATGCAGAGGGGCCTGACATTTGCCGGTGCACACGATTCACTGCTCACCCTCGGCATACGCCCCTCTCATCCGCACACCGGCTACGGATATATTCAGGCCGGAGCAAAAGTGAAGGATCATGCCGACATCATGCGTGTAAAGTCGTTTACAGAAAAGCCTGACATGGATATGGCGCGCCTTTTTGTGCAGTCCGGTGAATTTTTCTGGAACTCCGGCATCTTCATCTGGAGCGCCGCAAGCATCCTCAGGGCGTTTGCAAAGTTCGCGCCGGAGATTGCTCAGGTATTCGAGACCGGAACAGATGTTTACGACACTCCTGATGAACAGGAATTTATAGAGGAAACATTTCCTAAAGCTCCGTCAATCTCGATTGACTATGCCGTGATGGAGAAGGCCGACAATGTATTCGTGATGACCGTAGATTTCGGTTGGTCTGACCTCGGCTCCTGGAAGGCTCTATATGAGTCCTCACCACGCAACCGCGAGGGTAATGTCACTCAGAACTGCAAGGTCATAGCCGAAGACTGCTCCGGATGCGTATTTGCCTCCGAGGGTGACAAAATTATAGTAGCCTCAGGACTTCACGACTACATAGTGGCCAACAGCGACAATGCCGTGCTCATCTATCCTCTTAACGATGAGCAGAAGGTGCGTCAGGTGGCCAATGAGGTGAGAGAGCGTTTTGGAGATAAATTTATTTGATATTATATATAACTCAATCTGTTATGGCACAGACTCTTAAGAATACTGATTTTAATTTTGAAGGACAGAAGTCCGTATATCACGGCAAAGTGCGCGACGTCTACGATATAGATGATCGTCTGATGGTGATGGTAGCCACCGACAGAATCTCGGCATTTGATGTAGTCCTCCCCGAAGGTATACCCTACAAAGGACAGGTACTCAATCAGATAGCGGCCGAATTCCTGGATGCTACATCTGATATCATACCCAATTGGAAAGTAGCTGTGCCTGATCCACAGGTCACCGTAGGCCTCAAGTGCGAACCTCTTAAGATCGAGATGATTGTGCGCGGATATATCGCCGGCTCTGCATGGCGCGAATATAAGAAGGGAAACCGCACACTCTGCGGCCTCACTCTCCCCGAAGGACTGCGCGAATACTCACGCTTCGAAACCCCCATCCTCACTCCGACTACCAAAGCCGACGAAGGCCACGACGAAAATATCTCACGCGAAGAGATCATAGCCTCCGGACTTGTTGATGAAAAGGTATATGAAGAGGTGGAAAAAGCGGCTCTCGCGCTCTTTGAACGCGGACAGAAGATGGCCGCCGAGCGCGGACTTATCCTCATAGATACCAAGTATGAATTCGGCCTTCGCGACGGTAAGCTTTACCTTATCGATGAAATACACACGCCCGATTCTTCACGCTATCTTGAAGCTGACGGATTTGAGGAACGCTTTGAAAAAGGGGAACCTCAGCGCCAGCTCTCAAAGGAATTTGTGCGCCATTGGCTCACAGCACATTCTTTCACCGGCCTGAAGGGACAGGAAATTCCTGAGATGAAACCGGAATTCTGCCTTGAAGTAGCTGACCGATACATTGAGCTATATGAGCGCATCACCGGAAAGAAATTCCGTAAAGAAGATGATGCCACACCCATTGCCGAGCGCATCGAAAAAAATGTAGCGGAATGTCTGAAGACTCTCTGAGACATTCCCGTGCCCCGCAGGGTGCTGAAAAGATAATGCCCTATTCCAAAGGGGAAAGCAAGACCGGAGAGGTGGAGCAGATGTTTGACTCCATCGCTCCGGCCTATGACTTTATGAATGCGGCAATGACATTCGGACTCCACAAATATTGGCGCAACCGAGCCATTGCACGACTGAAAAAGCATAATCCCGGCAGGATTCTTGATGTGGCTACCGGCACCGGCGATGTGGCCTTTACCCTCTACTCTCGCCTGCATCCGGAGAAAGTGACCGGCGTTGACCTCAGTGCCGGGATGCTTGATGTGGCACGCAGAAAACTGGATAAGATGGAGGCCGCAGCACGCCGCAGCATTGACTTCATTCAGGGCGACTGCCTTGCACTCCCTTTCACAGACGGGGCTTTTGACGCCGTGACTGTAGCCTACGGTGTGCGCAACTTCGAGCGGCTGAGCGAAGGCTATGCGGAGATGCATCGTGTTCTCGCTCCCGGCGGAGTGCTGTGTGTAATTGAGCTATCAGAACCGCGCAACAGCTTCCTCAAGGCTCTCTATCGACTTTATTCACGCCGGCTGATTCCGGCTATAGGAAAGGTTGTGAGCGGCGATTCCCGAGCTTATTCCTATCTTCCGGAGAGCATCGCGGCCTGTCCGCAACGCGACGACATGACCTCGCTTATACTCCAAGCAGGATTTGCCGATGCATCGTGGCATTCGCTCACCTTTGGAGCCGTAACCCTCTATATTGCACACAAAGCATAATCCACAAATTCACCTGTCATTTTTGAAATGCAGCGCGTAAGAAAAAGCAAGAAAGAAAAGCTATGACATATTTAAAGGTAAGGCAATACATTTTCGATCTTCCGCTTAACGAGAAGATACGATTAGTTGAAACTTTCTTGCCGGATTGAATAATCAATACTGATTATCTCCGGTCAGAGACTATCGGCCGGCTTTAGAAATCTTTTTTAATCTGAGCGTCTGTAGCTCCTTGGAAACTACTCTCGTCATAATAAAACCGAATGGGCAATTGATTGGGCGACGGGATTATTGTGATACCGTAGCCCCGAATCTCAGGTACATAATCTACCCAAATCTTTCCTTCATCGTTTAGCCAGAGATACCACAGTTCATCCGTTAATTCATCTAAAACGCATGGCACAAGGGAGTTAAGTATTAAATCTTCATTAAAGCTCGGATGCCTGATCCGAATTTTAGAGTTGGCCTCATCATAATACAAATAACCAACTACAATTTCCCGAGTTTCATCAAATTTCCCTAAATCTGTTATTTCATATCTCCCCTGTTGAAACGGTAGTGGTATATCATCCTTATGTATAAAACCTAAAGCAGAGTCATAGTCAGCTTGGTAAAAATCTACGCGACTATTCAAATCAACAGTGATGCTATACGCTGTGCCGGCGAAATTAAAATCAATATCGCAGATATTGGAAATAGAGGGATTATCATTGGGCCACAATACAAATGTACCGTCACTGTCGTTATCAGTGCTTTGGTATGCTACGACAGGGGTATTATCCTCCGGGCCGGTACTTACCGTTGTTGGCATAATATCACTAATGTGGCGCTGCACCACAATGCCGTCACCCGCGACGGTAATGAAGCGCCCGTTGTTATTGACAAATAAAAAAGCTGTGTTGGCCTTAGGTATCCGGCTCGTTCTGCTGTTGCCGGTAGAGGTAGTGAATTTCGTGATTTTATATTTACCATCCTTCAAGATCGGAACGCCGTTGTCAGCCCGAGGCCACGAAGCCGGCACTTGAGCCGGTGACGATACAGATATACTAACAAGCATCATCAATAATATGATAACTTTCTTCATAACAGTCAATGTTTAGGATTGGTAATGCAAAGATAAGCAATTTTCGGATAATTGAGTAGTTATGCAAAATGAGGGTGCGCCAAATTTAATTGACGCACCCTCTAAGGGTTTGCATATTGTATGACTTTCAGTCAGTCAACGGTGGATTATTTCACCACTACTTTGAGAGCCTGATTGCCATAAGTCACTACGTAAACACCTGCGCTTAGTCCGCGGAGTCCAGTAGCACGACCTGCGAGATCGTATACGCGGGCACCTTCGGGAGCAATGATGTCATTGCCTTCAACGCGGATGTTATCGCCAAATACTAAGCTTATGCCGTTTTCTTTATTGAATGTGAGAGTCTTTGTTTCTGTACGCACACCATTGGCTTCAGCGTAGATCAACATATCGCAGTTCTCATTGACTTCTACACCATTCTCAGGCATTAGCTTAAATTCAGGTTGCTCATTCTCATCTTTTACTATTGCATAGTAGATTTCAGTTCCTGATACTGTCTTAACGGTAACTACTACCGATTTGTCTTCAGGAATATTAATTGTAGTTGAGGTAATAGCTTCACCGTCAACGAGGATTTCCGGTGATGCCGGAGTGATGATGAGTGTCATCTTGCCTTCAGCAGCTTCAACTGTAGCTGATTCCTCGGCAGAAGCCATGAGAGTGAACTTACCTGCACGGCGCACCATTACAGTGATGTCATCCTCTCCAACCTCAATGCTGTAAGCATCGGCGGAAAGTTCTTCGATTGAGTAAGTGAGGGCTACGTCTGCGGGTTCAACGGTAGGCTTGGCTATCTTGATGAATGTAGCGATGCCGGCAGTAAGCTCTTCTTCAGCGAATGTGATGACGGGAGTAACCTTTTCGAGCAGTGTGTACTCGATAGGATAAACCTGAATAGCATCATTATAAGAAGCGATTGCACCGAGCACATCGTAAGCACCGGCCTCAACGGAAGCTACGGTGAAGTTGTTGCGGAATGCAAGATTTTCCTCACCGTCAGAGCCTGTGAAGTTTGACTTGTCGGCCGGAGTGGCTTCGTCAAATATCACGTTCTTGATAATGACAACCTCGTTGACCATAGCTGCGTCAACAGAGATGAGAGAAACCTCGCGGGGAGTAAACTCGCCCTTGCCGTCGGCAGCAGGGAATGCACTTGCGGGCTTGAATTCAGGCATGCCTCCGTAAGGAGAGTAAGTAGCGATCCAGCCGGCGGGGATGATGTCGAGATTTTCATACTCGTTGGAACCGTAAAGGAGAGTGAAGTCCTTGCCGTCAGTGACGTATACGTTCAGACCGTTTACGTAGGTCACTGTGAGCGGGGTGGTCACAGCGATACGGGCAGTAGCATCTTCCTGGCCGAGACGGAGCATATCAGCGATTGATGATGCGCCCTCGATTACGGTGAGGTCGTAAGATGCAGCGCCGGGATTGTATTCATCGTTACCGTCAAAGACAGCGGTGATGGTAGTGATACCGGAGCCTACAATGGTCACACTACCCTGAGCATCTACAGTAGCAACCTCGGGATTAGTTGACTCGTAAGTTACTTCAAGGGCATTAGGATTCACAAGGACAGGTGATTCAAATGCCTGACCGAGGGTAGCTGAATAGGCAGCTTCGGGGAATGAAAGCTCAGCTTTCCCCTTATTGGGATCTGAAGTAAGGTCGTAGGTGACGGTAAGAGTGCCGATAGCAGCATTACCCTTAGATACGTTGCAGCTGATTACTACCTCTTTTGCAGAGCCGGTCCAAGTGGTGGCTTCTGCGGCATCCTCTGATTCAGGAGCGAAGTCGAATGAGCTTGCAGCCTTTGAGGTATATACTACCTTGACGATATTTCCTTCAGCGGGAGCAGAAAGAGTGATCTTGGAATCTTTGTAGAAACGGAGACCGTCAGACCACAGGCGGGTGTTGCCGTTGAGCTTTCCTTGTACTTCTTCATTTTCTATCACGAGACCGTCAGCATTGTATTCGGTGGTATTGCCTGAGAGACGAGTCATGTCGTAAGTTTCATTGATGAAGTCGAAAGTCACTTCGGCGGTCGTGGGAGCCTGGGGAGCTTCTACGGTAAGAGTGTAGGAAGCGGATGAAGCTTTATATCCGTCGCCGGCTTCGATAGAAGCGGTGATGGTAGTCTCACCGGCCGCTACGAGTGTGAGTTCACCTTCAGCAGAGATTGTTGCTACAGATTCGTCAGAGCTTGAGTAAGTCACGAGAGCCTTGGCAGCTTCGGGAGCTACAGTAAGCACGGGAGCTTCAAATTCCTCACCGATGACGGCGATAAATTCGTCGCGGCTCCAAGATAGTGTAGTCTCTTCATCAGATACTGTAAGAACATAAGAAGCAGAGGCGGCTGAGAAGTTTTCAGTCTCTTCAATAGTAGCGGTGATGGTAGCGGTACCGGCAGATATGAGAGTGACGGAACCGTCGAAGGCTACGGAAGCAACTTCTTCATCAGATGATGAATACTTCACAAGGGCTTCGGCAGCCTTGGGCTCAACGGTGAGTACGGGAGCTGTGAAGTCATGGTGAAGAGTAGCTGAAGCTTCATTTGAGGAGAAGCTCATTGTGGTCTGAAGCTGCACGATGGCGGGGCTTACAGAGAGAGAATATGAAGCTGTGGCATTGTTGTAATACTCATTGTCAGTGATTGCAGCGGTGATAGTAGCCGTGCCTTCGCCTACGAGTTCTACATTGCCTTCGGCATCGATTGTTGCTACAGCAGTGTCGGAAGAAGAGTAAACCACTGCACTCTTAGCCTCTTCAGGAGTGACTGAGAGAGTTGGAGCGGTGAAGTCTTTTCCTACAGTGGCTTCAGCTTCAGCTTTGCTCCAAGTGAGTGTCACATCAGTCTTGATGCGGGGATTCACTGTAAGCAGATAAGTAGCAGTAGCAGCTTCATAGTCATAATCACCGGCGAAAGCGGCGGTAATGATAGCTTCACCTGCGGCTACGAGAGTGACTTTGCCCTCTGTATCCACAGTAGCTACATTTTCGTTTGATGAGCTGTAGGTAAGAGCGAGGCCATCGGGATTAACTGCTGCAGGAGAAGTAAATTCCTGACCGATAGTTGCAGTATAAGCAGCTTGTGGGAAAGAGAGAGTGGCAGTCATCTTGGGAATAGCCTCATAGCTTAGAGGATAAACCTGAATGTTGCTATTATAAAGACCGGGTACGCACTTCACGTCATACTTACCGGCTTCCACTGAGGGTACGTTAGAGAAGTTGTTGCGGAAAGTCACTTCAGTTGCTCCGTCATAGCCGGTGAAGTTTGTCTTTGTTGTGCCGGTAGCTGTAGCCGACTTAAACAATACGTCGGTGATGATTAGCACTTCATTGACGAGCGAAGCATTCACTTCAGCAAGAGAAATTGTACGCGGAGTGAAAGTGCCCTTGCCGGTCGCTGTCGGGAATGACGAGGTGGGGACGAACTCCGGAAGGCCATTGTAGGGGCTGTATTTAGCCTCCCAGCCTGCGGGGATGATGTCAAGTTCAGAATAAGAATTTGTACCGTAAAGGAGCGTGAATCCACCCTTGCCGTCGGTCACGTATACGCTCTGACCGTTGGCGTAAGTCACCGTCATGGGGAAGTTGACGTAAATAATATCATCTTTTGCGGGAGCTTTCTCAATCATTTCTGCAATTGAGTTAGCAGCATCGGAGATGGTGAGGGTGTAGCTTGCCTCGCCGGAGAGGAATTCATCATTACCCTCGAAAGAGGCCTTGATTACAGTTGAACCGGCAGCAAGCGGAGCAACTGTGCCGTCAGCGGCTACAGTAGCAACAGCCTCATTAGATGATGTATAGACAACATCAAGGTCGTTGGGATTAGAAAGCACGGGACCGTCCCAAGTGCTGCCTAAGCGGAAGCTGTAAGCACTTTCAGAGAAAGAAAGGCCTGCCGGGTCTTTTGATGCAGCACCTTCATCATAGTAGACGGTGATTGACTTCACGTAAAGGCGCTTTGTTGCATCAAGCTTGATAGATTCAAGCAGTGCACCATCAAGAGGATAGGTATAATCTGCCAAAGTTGCGGTAACAGTCTGAGCAGCTGAACCGTTAACTGCAAGAGATGCAGCATCAGAGCTGTACTTTACTGCACTTACTACAATCTTTGTAGCATTTACCTGTCCTGCAGCGGAAAGAGTAAATGTAGCAGTACCGGCATTTTTTGACGAACTGAATTTAAGACCATTGATTCCGGCGTAGACGTTTGCACCGGAGTAACCGGATAAATAGTCTGCTCCGGCCTCCACCTGAGCTTGCATATTAGTATAACTCAGATTAGCAGAGGCATCAGAAGAGTTACTCTTAAATTCAATCGTGTACGAGCTTTCAGCGGCAATCATCGGAAGCGTCATTCCGAAGAGTACCAGAAATGCAAGTAAGATTTTTTTCATAACTACTTTTTTGATTAATAATTAAGATTTTAGTTCACATTAATATATTTGGATGCAAAGGTAGCAAAATTATTATTGTATTTCTGCATTTTTAACATATAATTTACCTCCACACTCACTCTCAAGGCGAATCGGAGTACGACCGGCAAAAAAAATTGACTCAACCGCTACGTGAATCAACGGTTGAGCCAATAGTATCCGAAAGATTGCGTATTATCGCAATCCTGCTTTTAATCAGAGATTTACAAGATTGAATTTAGCAAATTCCACATCCTTCTTTGCGCGCTCAAGGAGAGTGCGGTCAAGCTTCACAGCCTCGCGAAGATTGGCGAGAGCGGCAGCCTCATTGTTGGTGCGTGCAGCAAGCACGGCCTTGAGGTAGGCGGTAGTTGCATCGGGTGAAGCTATGGCGTTAAGAGTCTGCTGGGCTGCTGAATAGTCCTTGCTAAGAATCTGGGCAAGAGCAGCATTGTTGGTCTTGGCATCGCCGAAAGCTACGTTAGCCTTGGAGAGCTCGCCGGTGGAAAGATAGTATACTCCCATAGCATCATTAAGCTCGGGCACACCTGCTGAGGCTCCGAACTTCTCATTTGCCTCGGAGAGCTTGCCGTCGAGCATAGAGAGAAGACCGCGATTCATCATCACCTCCTTAGCCTGCGGATTGCGCGATGCTGCACGGTCATAATTGAGGCTTGCAGCTGCATAGTCGCCGGCTACGTACTGAGTATTGGCAAGGTTATTGAAGGCACGGTAATCAGTGGGATAAAGCTCAATCACCTTGTTGTAGATGGCCTGCTTGCGGGTATTATCGTTGGTAAGCGTGGCTACGTAGAGCATCTCGTCGGCAGTAAGCTTCTCGGGGTCAGTATTGAAGAGGTTGATGAGCTCTTCATCGCTCTTACCGATGGTATTGATCTGAGCCTGAATGCGTGAGTAGCGGAGCTGGGGAAGAATCTGAGTGGCAAGCTCATTGAATACGGGAGTGAGATTGCGGATTTCCTTCTCACGCTGCTCGGGATCAGGATACAGGCGAAGCACTTCAAGGATAAGATCTTTATCCTGAATGTTGCTCTGCTCTACAAGTTTCTGGAAGCCTTCCCAGTCTTCGGGAGTGAACTGAGAAGTAATCTCGCCGAAATTGGTGATCTTTCCCTGCTTCAGCTGATTCTCCATGAAGCTGGTAGTATTCTGCTCACGCTTCTCGGCCAGCTGAGTATTGAATTCGAGCGAACCTTCGGGAGATGCGAATGATGAAATGTTGACACCGGCAATCTCTTGATCGGGAGCCGCATTGGCTTCCTGCAGACGACGGTTGAGATCCTTATAGTCCTCCTTACTTGTCTGGTTGGAGCGGATATTGGCCTGATTTACGAGGAACATGATGTCAGCAGCAAATTTTTCGGAGATGACACGCTGGAACTTGTCAGGAGCCACAGCAGGCGTCACGGTAGCGGCAGAGGCGAGAGTGGAAGTAGCATTGATCCCCTCGGCCACTTTCACCGGAGCAAGGGTATAGGTCTTGCCGTTCTGATCGACGTCAAAAGTGAGATAAAGATCGGCATCGGCCATTTCCGCATTGTAAGGCACGGATACCGGAATGAGAACACTGCCGCCATTAGCATAGCTAACTACTTGCCCATTGGCACGCGCATCCTGACCCTGGAATATTACAGGAGTGCCCGTAGCAGTTTGTGAATTGCCATACTCAAAAGTGGGTGTGGCAGTGACTTTGGCGTTCTTTACCATAAACTTGGCGGGAATATTACCGGTGATGGTAGCCTGAGCATTCTGACCCACCGTCTCCACAGGATTAGGATTGGCAATGAAATAATCACTGCGAAAATCTTTGAGCTTATTGTTGCAACCGGTAAAGCCCACCAGAGCTACGGCAGCAGAGATGTAGAGAATACGTCTGTTCATATTGAGATTGTTAGTTAGATAATTCATTGAAAATCGGGGGTAAAGTTAGTTAAAAAAACAGATATATACCCTCAGAAGCAAAGAAAAAATATGAATCAGAATTTTTCTTCACCGATATTACATTGTAACTCAAAGCTTTAAGTAGACATAGATAAAAAAATTCACAAAAAGTGTAAAAAAAATTTGGCGGAAATAAAAAAAGATAGTAATTTTGCAGTCGCAAACGAGAAAACTCAGAGCATGAGTTTCTTTTATGCAAGATATATGACTCCGTAGCTCAGTTGGTAGAGCAAATGACTCTTAATCATTGGGTCGTGAGTTCGAGCCTCACCGGGGTCACTGTGAAGGAATTGCGAAAGCAGTTCCTTTTTTT
>CAYNNV010000068.1:0-9991 GCA_964398625.1 uncultured Sangeribacter sp.
TTGCAGGTCTCAAGTGATGAATATAAACTCAACGCCGAGAACAATGCTTTTCTCGATCGAATGATATATCCTACACGCGGACTGATTTATGACCGCATGGGAGAATTGGTGGTCTATAATCAGGCCGCCAATGACGTGATGCTGATACCCTACGACGTGAAGGATTTTGATACGGCAGCCCTTTGCTCTACCCTTCAGTTGTCGCGACAAGCACTGATGCAGAAGCTTGAGGATATGAAAGACACGCGTAAGAACCCCGGCTATTCACCTTACACACCACAGAAACTTATCTCCCAGTTATCGCCTGAGGAATATGGACGCCTTCAGGAGAAACTATATATGTTTCCCGGATTCTTCATACAGAAGCGCTCAATCCGTAAGTACAATATTGACTGCGGAGCCAATATCCTCGGAAATATTCGTGAAGTTAACGCTGAAGATGTGGAGAAAGACCGCTACTATCGCTCAGGAGACTTCACCGGCGATATGGGAGTGGAGCGAAGTTATGAAGAGATTCTGCGCGGCGTCAAGGGTGAAGAAATTCTGATGAAAGACTCCAGAGGTCGCATACAGGGACGCTATGAAGACGGACGGCACGATGTAGCGCCGGTATCGGGAAGTAATCTTACCCTATCCATTGATACCGAATTGCAGCGCTACGGAGAGAAACTGATGGAAGGCCACCGTGGAGCTATCGTAGCTATTGAGCCTGAAACGGGAGAAATACTTGCTCTCGTCACTTCTCCATCTTATAATCCTACCCTCCTTGTGGGAAAAGACCGTGGCAAAAATTATTCCAAGCTGGTGAATGATCCGGGTAAGCCTCTCTACAACCGAGCCATTCAAGCCGCGTATCCTCCCGGTTCTACATTTAAGCCAACTCAGGGCCTGATTTTCCTTCAGGAAGGAGTGGTAACCTCAGGCACAGCTTATCCCTGTCATCGCGGTTACGTAAACGGTATGCGCGTAGGTTGCCACGGCCATCAGTCGCCTATCACTCTGGCTCCGGCTCTTGAGACTTCCTGCAATGCTTATTTCTGTTGGGGATTCAAGAATATGATTGACAAGAGCGGAACTTCACCCGGCGATCAGCTTGAGAAATGGAAAAATTACCTTGTGGATATGGGCTACGGCTATAAACTCGGCGTTGATCTTCCGGCTGAAAGCCGCGGATTTATACCTAATAGGGAATACTACGACAAAATGCGCGGTGGCGACAATCCGTGGAGTGCCAACACTATAATCTCAGTATCAATAGGCCAGGGAGAAATTCTCGCTACTCAGCTGCAGATTGCCAATCTATGCGCTATGATAGCCAACCGCGGGTATTTCTATACACCTCATATTGTCAAAGAGATAGAAGGCTCCAATCTTCCCAAGCAGTTTACTACCCGCCGCGGTCCAAAGATTAACCGCGCCTACTGGGATATAATCACTCAGGGTATGCGCATGGCAGTGACCGGAGGTACATGCAAACACGCAAATCTTCCCGACATAAAAGTGGCGGGAAAGACCGGCACTGCTCAAAATCCTCATGGTGCCGACCACTCGGTATTTATGGGTTTCGCGCCGTACGATAATCCGAAGATAGCCGTCTGCGTTTATGTAGAAAACGGCGGATTCGGCGCCACTTTCGGAGTTCCTTTCGGAGCAAAAATGATAGAGCACTATCTCAATAATAAGAATAAAGGGCAGACTAACTCTGAAGAGACTTCCCGCACACTAACCCCTGAATCAATTTCAACAACAAGCCATGCTCAGCCATAAAGAAGCCAACACATCAGTATTTCGATCGCTTGACTGGCCAACAGTAATACTCTATCTGGTGCTTGTAGTGGCAGGCGCAGTCAGCATTTATGCCGCCAGCTACGACTTTGATCAGGCCTCACTCTTCGACTTCAGCGAGAATTCCGGCAAACAGTTTGTATGGATAGGACTCGGATGTATTCTCGGATGTGTCTTGCTGCTGATAGATTACCGGCAGTATGAGACTTATGCCTATCCCATATACGGGGTCATGGTGCTTCTGCTGCTGATAACCATCTTTGTGGCTCCTGACATCAAAGGCTCTCGCTCTTGGCTTGTATTCGGACCGGTAAGTCTGCAACCGGCGGAATTCGGAAAGTTTGCGACGGCTCTGGCTCTGGCGCGCCTGTTTTCCTCCTATAATTTCTCGCTTAACGCCAAGACAAGCAATTATTTACGTGCACTGATCATAATCTTTGTACCGGTTATGCTTATTCTTCTGCAGAAAGAGACCGGCTCGGCACTCGTATATATGTCGCTGATATTCGTGCTTTACCGCGAGGGAATGAGCGGACTCGTGCTTTTTGCAGTGCTATGCGCAGTTACCTTCTTTGTGGTGGCTGTGAAGTACTCCACCCCACTGATATTGGGACTTCCGGCCGGACAATTCACTGTCCTGCTGCTCATCTGCTTAATCTTCGTGCTTTTTCTCTTATTCTACTGCAAGGATTCTATTGTCGGGCGCAACGTACTTTTCGGTTTTGTCGGTTCAGGCATTATAGTCACAATCCTTGCCCTATGTGGAGTAAAAGTATCAGGTCTGGCTTATTTCCTCACTATCCTCATAGCAGGCTGTCTTTATGTAGCCTACGCCGGGCTGCAGCGAAGTATACGGCGCTTCATGGTAGCTATCGGATTCGTCGCCGTTAGCGTAGGTTTTCTCTTCTCTGTGGGCTACGTGTTCGGCTCTGTGCTTCGTGAGCACCAGCAAACTCGTATCAAGGTAGTACTCGGCATTGAGGAAGACCTTCGCGGCAAAGGATACAACGTGAATCAGTCTAAGATTGCCATTGGCTCCGGCGGAGTTACGGGGAAAGGATTTCTCAACGGCACTCAGACAAAACTGAAATATGTGCCTGAACAGCACACCGACTTTATATTCTGCACCATAGGTGAAGAAGAGGGATTTGTAGGGTCAGTGGCAGTACTGGGACTCTTCCTGACCCTGATACTGCGTGTCATTCATATCGCAGAGAGACAACCTACTACCTTTGGACGCGTTTATGCCTATTGTGTGGCTTCATTCCTGATATTTCACCTTATGGTGAATATCGGGATGGTCATAGGACTATGCCCTGTAATCGGTATTCCTCTCCCCTTCTTCAGTTATGGAGGATCGGCATTATGGGGATTCACTATTCTGCTCTTCATATTGCTAAGAATAGATGCTTCACGTAAAGAACACAGCAATTAACCCAACTTTTCCCTCTTAGGAAGCGTTATATATTTAATATCAAAACACTAAATAATCATGGCAAATAAAAGAGAATTTAAGAAAGCTATAGCCGCTGTTGGCGGCGCTATCTGCAATGATATGATGACCGTGGCTATCTGCGTTGACGGAGTTGACCGCAATGCTATTGACGCCGCTATCAGCCGCGTGCTCAGTGCGACGGAAAACGCCATTGAGCGTTCAAATATATTCTTTGACAAGGGACGCCGCGCTTTCCCCACCGAGGAGGAATATATCAAAGCAAAAAGAGCCTTTTTCAAGCAGCTTTTTGATAAGATTCATAAAGAATATACGGCAGTACTTGACGAGACTATCAAGCAATTCAACGCCGCTATTCCCGCAGCTGCCAAGGAAGCCAATAAGGCTTGAAGAATATGAGCGACGCGAAAGCACGAAATAAGAATGCCTGGGGATTTATCCTCAGGCTTTTCGGCTGGAAGGTGAATATCACTGTGCCGTGGCGCAAGAAGTGCATCATCTGCGTTGCGCCTCACACCTCCAATTATGATTTTCTTATAGGACTTGCTGCATATCGCTCACTCGGTCGCAAAGCCAACTTCCTGATGAAGGAGGGTTGGTTCTTCTTTCCTCTTAAGTATATATTCCGGGCTCTCGGAGGCATTCCGGTGCCGGGCGATAAGGGGAGCCGACTCACGGAGAAGATTATCGAGCGTTTCGACACGACCGATTATATGAACCTTGCGGTTACTCCCGAAGGCACGCGCTCGCTCACCTCGCGCTGGCGCCGCGGATTTCTATATATAGCCTACGGCGCGAAAGTGCCGGTGCAACTTGGAGTAATTGACTTCAAACGCAAAGAGGTGGTCATAGCCGATGAATATCACCCAACCGGCTCAATTGAAGAGGATATGAAGGCCATATCCGCCTATTATTCTCACTATGGCGATGCTGCTCGGTATCCGGAGAAATTCACCACTGATGATTCCACTGTCGCAACCTCCACACATGCAGGTAAGTAATCTTGTATTTTTAAATCCAACATATTTCCTCCCACTATGTCAGACAATCTACTGAAAGTAGCTCTCCTTCCTCTCAATATCACCTGGGGCGACAAGGAGAAAAACCTTGCTGAACTGCGCAGAATACTTCCTACAGTTCATCCCGAGACCGATCTGCTTATCATCCCCGAAACTTTCTCAACCGGCTTCATCACCGGCGACAAGGATACCATTCGCCCGTATGCCGAGCGCAACACCGGTGAAACCATTGATGCAATAAAGGAACTTGCCGCGCGCTACAATGTGGCAATCGCCGGGTCGTTTATAGCTGATTCGGGCGGTGCAATCTACAATCGCGCCTTTTTCATTGAGCCTAACGGAGAAGAGACCTTTGCCGATAAGCATCATCTCTTCATGGGTGAAAAGCATGTGTTTTCAGAAGGATTTGACAGACTAAAAGTGCGTTATCGCGGATTTAACATAGCAATGGTTGTATGCTACGACATCCGTTTCCCCGTATGGTGCAGAAATATCAACAATGAGTATGATCTGCTTATTGCCGTTGCCAACTGGCCGGCAGTGCGCGAAAATGCATGGAAAGCGCTTATGCCGGCACGTGCTATAGAGAATCTGGCGTATCTATGTGCTGTCAATTGCAAGGGTACAGATTTCGGAGGCTATGAATATGCAGGTGCATCCATGGCTATTGACTACAAAGGAAAGGACATTTCGGTGAGCGCCGGAGGCGAAATCATCTACGCTACGCTTTCGCTTGACGGACTTCAGAATTTCCGGGCTAAATTCCCGGCATGGAAAGACGCTGATCCCTTCAAACTCTTATGAAGAAGCTGTATGGTCTGGTGGGCGCCTCTCTCGGCCACTCATTCTCTCAGCGATTCTTCACTGATTACTTCAATAGAGAAAATATTGAGGCAGAGTACCGAAATTTTGAACTTCATGAAATCTCGGAACTTCCCGAGCTCATAGCATCCCTTCCTCAACTGCAGGGACTTAACATAACTATCCCATATAAGGAAGCAATAATACCCTATCTTACGTGGCTGAGTGAGGAGGCACGAGAGATAGGAGCTGTGAATGTGGTAAAGATAGTGCGTGATTCGGGAGGAACCGTACAGGCTTTGGAGGGTTACAACACCGATGCCTACGGCTTCCGGAAAGCTGTAGAGCCACTGCTTGGAGAGAATTGGCGAAACGCTCTTGTGATAGGTAATGGCGGGGCAGCAAAAGCCGTGGTCTACGTGCTCAGTCGTCTGGGATTGAATATTGATGTTGCCGCGCGTCATCCGAAAGAAGGGCAACTTCTCCTCGGAGAGATAAGTGAATCATATATCAGGCATTGCGATCTGATAGTAAATGCTACTCCTCTCGGTACTTTTCCTAACAGCCACACTGCTCCCGACCTACCCTATCAAGCTATACGCCCTGATGCCGTATGCATCGACCTGGTATATAATCCCCCCGTAACCGGCTTTCTGCAACACGCCGCTCCCTCCGGCGCCACTCTAAAGTCAGGACTTGAGATGCTCATAGCCCAGGCAGAAGCCGCTCGCGATATTTGGAGTCGCGAAGATGGGCATAACGACCTGAACTGAGATCGAAACCCTTATCCGTTGAGCTATGGCATTAAATAAGTTTCCTGCGGTGCTTCTATTCGGAGCTTTTTCAGCGGGGATACTGTTGTGGCATTTCGCAGGACTGTCCTTGGTGAGCGCAATAGTAGCGGCAGTTGTTGCCATAATCGGCTGTGTAATAACGCTACACGTAGAAAGATTCAGACCATTTCAACTTCCGGCGCTGATCTTGCTCTTCGCAACTCTCGGGGCAACGTCGGAATCAATCAACCGTCCTTTCGGTTTTGAGAATGTGACCAAAGGGAATGTGCTTCGCGGGCATGTGAACGAAATTATACACTACACTTCAACTGACAAGGTAAATCTGAAAATCACGGACATAGTTGATAAAGAGGGTAATCTTACGCCCGCGAGCTTCCCTCTTACCCTACTTATCAATGATTTTCCGGCTAATAGAGGAAGCTCAGTTCTGCTCCACGTAAATTCAGAAGTCTCAGACCGGACATTACCAGAAAAAAATGAGCTTACAATCTATGCCGATTCATCAGACATTACTTTACTCGATCCTCAATCTTCCTCGACCTTAAGGGAAAAAATTGAAGATACGATCTCAAGTTCGGGACTTTCACCGTCAGCCAAAGGACTTGTGAACGCGCTTACCACCGGCGATAGAAATGCCATCAGCGGCACAGTAAGCGAGGACTACGCCAAAGCCGGAATCATCCACATACTCGCAATCTCCGGACTGCACATCGGCATTGTGGGCGCAATGCTATATATCATCTTTCTTCCGCTCGCGCTGATAAAAAGACAACTTCCACTATGGCTTACGATAGCGGGAATATGGGGATTCGTAATCCTCACCGGAGGAGCGGTGTCAGCAGTCAGAGCGGCGATAATGTTCACAATCGGAGGATTTGCAGTGATGATGCAGCGGCAGAGCAATCCGATAAATACGCTTGCCGTGGCCGGACTTGTTATTGTGGCCTTAAATCCCTCTGATCTCTTTTCTCCCGGCTTTCAGATGTCTTTCGGAGCAGTATTGCTCATCATTCTTTGCTCCTCTCTGCCTGACAGAATTGTATCTCGCCACCACAGGCCTAAGACGTATTGGCTTCTGTCGCTCGTAACAGCCTCAATCGCCGCCCAACTCGCCACTCTCCCCCTTACAGCCTATTACTTCCACACTGTCTCACTATTATCACTCCCTCTTAATCTCTTAGTTATCGCTATCATTCCGGTAATAGTCTGGTGCAGTATGGTATATGTGGTGCTTCTATGCCTTGGAGTTGACCTTATGCCACTGCGCTTGCTCATTGACACGATGGCTGACCTGCTCGGAAGGGGCGCCTCCTTTATGGCAACATCCACTCTTAATATTGAGGGAATATGGATTCCTACGATCGTAGTGTTATTAGCAATGGTCATGGTGATCGTCCTGGCTTGCGCTGTGCGAAAACCCGAGAGCCTGACGCGTTGGACTATTGCTTCCATACTGACTGTAGCCACATCAGCAGCATTGTTGATTCTCCCGGATGCTACTCCCGAAGACAGCGTAGAGATATTTCCTTCCGGGGGCGATATTGCAATGCGGCAGATGACGAGAGGAATGGAAAGCTATTCAGTATTTCCTCCCGAAACGCCGACAGAAGCTGACATCATGGGAAAAAGAGTGATATTGGTGAATCATAAACTTGATCTTGCCAAGCCCCAATCACCTAAGAAATGCGATATACTCTTGCTGGGCACTTCATTCCGCACAGCAGTTAAGGAGCTTCTTGACCATTACACACCGGGAATGATAGTAATCGCCGGCTCACAAGCGTCAAACCGCACTGCGCGCCTGACAGCCGACTGCGACTCACTCGCCGTCCCAAGGCTACTGATCACCCGCGAAGCTCCGCTCCGTCTCACCTACGACAAAGCTGCCCAACCTCAGCCTCAACCATCAGAGAAATGACCGGACTGATTTAGCTAACTATCGTCACTCCCTTACAAATGCTATTTTCGAGACTTTTACCCTTTTGCTTGGTATCTCTGCAACTTCTTTTCCATACTTGAGGTCAATCCACGCACAGATACTGCATTATCAAACTTATAGAAATATATATATGTTACTAATAGTAAATATTATTAGTAATATGTATTATTAATAATATTATTTATCTAAATTTTCCGAGAAGTTTAAAGCTCCGCAGTTAATCTGATTGTTGAATCGGAAAGGGTTAAGGCAGTGAGGCGTGAGAGATGAATTGTGGCTCCTGTCTCTGCTTGAAATGGAGCTACGTAAATCGCATCAGCCTGAACAGGGAGCCTGCGGATATCGAATACCGGATTTACGAGCGTCACCATTGAAGGCGACGGATAGTCGCAGTCATCAATGGTGAGGGTAGTGACAAGGTATCTTCTTTGAAAACTTGTCATCATTATAGATTAGGCTGTCCGGGGATGTTGACAGGAGCTACGGAGTTGGGACGAGATACGTTGATGTTTGAACTGCCTTGATCCTGCTTGTTCTTTTCATTCATAGTTGATGATACCGTGTCTCCTTCATTCTTTTTCGATACTCGGCTGCGATTACTCAGGGTGGGAAAATATATCCTTCCTGCCGAGCCCTCCACCTCTGCGGAATTGACTCTTTGCAGACGCAATGAATCAACCCAAGCGTAGCGCCCGGAATTATTTCGCATCCTTATATAGCCATATACTCTTGTCGGAGTCTTTATAGTGTCAGAGCGGAGAGTAGCGGTGACTGTACCATTCTGAGTGCGGATGGAGGAGGTAGTATACGTAGCAGATTTGTCCTCATATTCCAATGCGAGGAAGAAGTCAGGGATACCTGCTTCACGCGGCACGGTGTGGAACTTAAGAAGTAAGCCCTCCCCTTTCATTAGTTGATCTGCCGGGAATGAGAATGTGAAAAAGTCTGATCCGGCCAGAGGCGAAAAGGTAACCATTCTGGGGAGCGGATATGTATTTTCAGATGAAGACTCAGCCATTACAGCAGATTTGCTACTTACCAGCGTCTCTCTGCGTTTGCGGAGCTTTTCTTCTACTTTGGTGTAAAGTTCTGTATAGCGGTCAATATGGCGACCATACCATGATAAGGAGCTATCAAGTTCTTCAGTGGTAACACCATGCTTCTGGAGTACTGACTGGCGAAGCACCTTGCGCGCTGAGTCAGTAGCAAACTGAGCGGGATATTGCTCTGCGTATGCCTGAGCTATATGGAGATCAGCAAGTACTTCAATCATGTCGCCGTCAGATAGCACTTCCTTCGGGCGCTGACGACAACTTGTAGCAGCCAGCGCGACAATCATGGCCAATGGGAAAAGACGGGGCAATCTCATGGTGTCGGGATTATTCTTATTTTTCCTTTGAATCTTTATCTTTTTTGGCAGTGAGTACATTCCAGGCTTCGGTCACATCTTTAGAATAGAACAGCACCAGAAGAGCCACACCAACACAGATAGCTGAGTCTGCAATATTGAAGATATACTGAAAAAACTCATATTCCTTACCGCCTACAAAAGGAATCCAATCCGGCCATGTGAATGTGAAGAATGGGAAATAAAGCATATCTACAACTCTGCCTTCAAACCATGGAGCATAGCCGCCACCTGCAGGAAAGAGCACTGCGACCTCCGGGGGCGCAGGATTGGAGAATATCTGACCATAAAATATGCAATCAATAATGTTGCCCATAGCTCCGGCTGCAATCATGCCTAAAGCAATTATGAATCCGGTACGAAACTTGCGCAACTTGTAGGTGCAAAGCTTTGCAATGATCCATACGAGGAAGACCACAGCAGCTATTCTTCCCAGAGTGAGGAGAATCTTGCTGAATAGCTCCATACCGAATGCCATACCATTATTTTCGATAAATTTGAGGTGAAACCAACTTGTGATTTCAAGGTCTTCTCCAAGATAGAAGTGAGTCTTCACCCAAAACTTGAGCACCTGATCGGCAATAAGAATGGCAAGTGCAATGACAGCCGAATAAATTATTGTGGGAGATAGCTTCTTCACTTTGATTTGGCTTCAATAGATAGAGTAGCATGAGGCACGGCTCTAAGGCGCTCCTTGGGGATGAGTTCGCCGGTCTCGCGACAGATGCCGTAGGTCTTGTTCTCAATTAGCACAAGTGCAGCCTGAAGTTTTTTAATAAACTGCAACTGACG
>CAYNNV010000069.1:0-9981 GCA_964398625.1 uncultured Sangeribacter sp.
TCCCCGCATTGGTAAACATAAGCGTGGGATCATCCTTAATTACCATTGGAGCCGATGGTACTATAGTATGGCCTTTTGCACGGAAAAATTCTTTGAAGGCCTCTCTGATTTCTTTAGCGCTATTCATCATATTAAAATTAGAAGACTCTGAGAGTCGGCATACGTTATTTGGATTGCAAAATTACGGATATTTTACTAATTTTGCAAAAAATAAGCATACCGGTGAGACGTCAGAAATATTATAAATATAATCCAGTGACGGATAATTACGAGCGAATTTATCCCACACTCAGGAACCGTATTGCGTCATTGGGGAAGCTTCTGTTAACCTCTTTGGTCATTGCAGTATTACTTTGGCTGGCGGCATGGTATCTTTTCAGTTCTCCTACTGAGGAAAATTTGCGTGACGAAAATGCAGTACTGAAACAGAAATATTCGTTGCTTCAGAAGCGTCTTGACTATGCGATGAAGATACTTGACGGCATAGAAAAGCGAGATGACAATTTCTATAGGGTAATGCTCCAGATGGATCCTGTGAGCCGAAGCAGACGCTATGCCGGATTTGATAATCCTGATCTTTACAGTACTATACAGTCTCTCTCCGATGCAGCTCTTGCTGATAGAATTGGGCGTGATATAGATTTACTAAATCATAAGCTCTATACCCAGTCAAAATCGTTTGATGATCTGAAGGAGGCGGCAGCCGGGCAGCAGAAGAAGCTAGATCATATTCCTTCGATACTTCCCCTCAATGTCAGTGATTTCTCGATTTCATCCGGATTCGGAATGCGTAAAGATCCGGTGTATGGTTCTTCAAAATTTCATGAAGGGATAGATCTTGCCGCCGTTGAGGGTACGCCCGTATTTGCGCCGGCTAACGGGGTAGTGAAGTTTTGCGGCTGGAATGGAAGTCTCGGCAATAGCATAGAGATAGACCATGGCTATAACTACACAACGCGATTCGGGAATCTGAGCCAAATCACTGTGGAAGAGGGGAGAATGGTTCGTCGTGGAGATCTCATAGGACGCGTTGGAAGTTCAGGTAAATCCACTGGACCGCATGTGCATTATGAAGTGAGATTTAAAGATGAACCCCAGAATCCTATAAATTATTATTTTATGGATTTAACTCCTGCGCAATACGAGGAGATGATAAAGTTTGCGGAGAATGCCGCAAGGGTAATGGACTAATTCTTTTGTAAATATGGAAGACTTCGAAAAAACATATTATAAGATAAAGGATGTAGCCGAGATAATTGGAGTACCCCAATCAACAATTCGCTACTGGGAAAAGAATTTTGATATCCTTACTCCGGCGAGGAGCACCTCAGGAGCCCGTCTTTACACACCTGCGGATATAGAGAATCTTCGTATCATATACTATCTACTCAAGCAGCAAGGACTCAAAATAGATGCAGCAAAAGCGCAAATGTCAACCAATAGGAAAAATCTCTCTCGTAAAATGGAGATTATCGGGCGTCTTGAATCCGTGAAGGGTTCATTGCAAGAATTAATGAAAGCACTTAATTATAGACAATAATTTATATATGGATATAAAGAAATACTCCGATGTCATAACTCATAAGACACTATTGGATATGAGAGTGACTAAGATAGAGGAAGTTGCTAAGGATACTAAGCTGCTGATTCTTACTTCGGCGATACCTGATCTTCCTACAATTAAAGGTGGCCAATTTGTTAATGTGAAAATTACAGATGCGCCGAAAGCTATGTTGCGTCGTCCAATTTCGATTTGCAACGTAGATTATGATCAGGGACAGATTTGGCTGATGGTGAAAGCTGTGGGAGAAGCCACTCGCAGACTGTGTGAATCACATCCCGGAGATAGATACAACTTACTGATGCCTTTAGGCAATGGGTTCACTATGCCTGCGAACACCGGGCGTAAAGTTTTGCTCGTCGGTGGCGGTGTGGGAATTGCGCCACTGCTATATTGGGGCAGACTGCTCAAAGAAGCAGGCCACTCTCCTGAGTTTATATTGGGAGGTAGAAATATTGAAGATATTCCGCTGATTGGCGAATTTGAAAGACTTGGAAATACCTCAGTAACGACTGAAGACGGGTCAATGGGTACCAAAGGATTTGTAACCAACTCTCCATTTTTCGATAAAAAGTTTGACTTTGTATATACTTGCGGGCCGACACCTATGATGAAGGCTGTGGCAGCCATTGCTGCTAAAAGTGGTACTGAGTGCGAGGCAAGTCTTGAAAATATGATGGCTTGCGGTATGGGCGTGTGCCTATGCTGTGTGGAACCCACTAAAGAAGGTAATATCTGTGTATGTTCAGAAGGCCCTGTATTCAATATTAAAAAGCTTAATTGGAATGATTGACAAGATGATAGATCTAAGAGTAAATATAGGAAACCTTGAGCTGAAAAATCCCGTTATGACAGCTTCCGGCACATTTGGTTACGGCGTGGAATTTCAAGATCTATATGATATAAATTGCCTGGGCGGTGTTCTCGTAAAGGGCACAACCCTTGAACCGCGCCAAGGAAATCCTTATCCGAGAATGGCTGAGACTCCGGCAGGTATGTTGAATGCAGTAGGTCTTCAGAATAAGGGATTGGATTATTTCATATCAAATATATATCCTCAACTCAAAGATCTTGACTGTGCTGTACTTATGAATGCCTGCGGAAGCAGTGTTGAAGACTATACTGAACTTTGCCGACGAGTAAATGAGTTGTCCGGGATTGATGCTGTCGAACTGAATATATCATGTCCTAATGTGAAGAAAGGAGGTATGGCCTTTGGTACATCATGTGCAGGTGCAGCTGAGGTTACTAAATCGGTAAGAAAAGTATTAACAAAACCATTAATCGTAAAATTAAGTCCCAATGTCACTGATATTACTGAGATTGCAAAAGCTGTAGAAAGTGAGGGAGCTGACGGAGTATCACTTGTGAATACGTTCTTGGGAATGGCAATTGATATCAGGAATCGACGTCCTAAACTATCTACTATCACCGGAGGACTGTCAGGACCGTGTATTCGGCCTATTGCTGTGAGAATGGTATGGCAGGTTGCCAAGGCTGTATCAATCCCAGTTGTAGGTCTTGGGGGTATTATGTCGGCGGAGGATGCCATTGAATTTTTTATGGCCGGTGCTACGGCAGTGGAAATCGGTACCGGTAACTTTGTTAATCCGGACCTCGGTCTCAGAGTAACAGAAGGGATTGAAGAGTGGTGTAAAGCCAACGGAGTGAAAGATATTCATGAAATTATCGGATGCATAAATTCTTGAATTTTGCTATAAATTGGAATTAAAATAGCGCGAATCAGATGAAACTTCCCTCCCTGCAAAGGAGGGAAGTTCTATTTCTTCAGATGCATCTGACAGCTCTACTTCTGCCAGTACGAGAGGAGCGAGGTTACCTTGAAATTCGTCAATTTCCCAAAGATGTTTTCCCACCGGTACCAAATAGCGGACTTTTTCAATAATCCGACCGGAAGCGAGATTCATCATCTCATCAAAATCACTTATTGGAATGGGATACTCAAATTCAAGACGTTCAAGACCATTATTTATACCTTTTACAGTGATAAATGCTGCCTCACCCTTGCGGCGAATTCTTATGGTGCAATTCTTATCTCGCTGAAGGTAAGCTTGCACAATTTTTTCGCAGCTGATTGCATGCAATCGATATGAATCATTTATCACAAGGAACTTCCGCTCAATCTCCTTTCCCATATTTTCTTATACAAATTTAGGCTGAAAGTATCAGCTAACTTACTCAATTAATTTGTAACTTTGCAATCCGCGTATTCCCGCAGAAACGATGCAAATATAGTGAAAAAATCTGTTAACAACTGTATTAAGGCAATTATAATTGCAACCGTTGTATTAATTACAATCGGAGCAAATACATTGTGTGCATCAGCGCGTGAACGAATGCTGATGGGTGTAGTCATGGATTCTATCAATAATCAGCCTATACCATTTGCAAGTGTTTTTACTGACAAGCAAAAGAGGGGAACTGTATGTGACACCACCGGCAATTTTATTCTGTTTATAAAATCACTTCCTAAAACACTCTCAGCATCGGCTACGGGTTACCATTCCGGGACTTTTAAAATTGATACGCTTGACAATTTCAATAGCATAACATTTTTACTTTCTCCCGCATCCAAAGAACTTGATGAAGTAGTAGTTAAGCAACAGAAGAGTAAATACTCTAAAAAGAACAATCCCGCTGTAGATCTGATGCAGCTGGTGAGAGCAGCCTCCAAAGAAAGAGATCCGCTCGAACGTCCTTACTATAGCTATGATTCATATGAAAAAATCATTTTGGCTGCTGATCGTATAAATCCGGAAGATCTTGAAGATGGTAGTTTCTTTTCTCGCCACTTTAACTTTATGAAGCAGTATGTGGATACCAATACTATTTCGGGAGCCAATGTGATGAATCTTACCATGAAAGAGAGAGCAACGAAAAATATCTATAGAAATCATCCTAAGAAAGCATTGGAAATAGTGCTTGGCTCGCAAGAAGGCGGAGTAGACAAAGCTTTTGACTCGCAAGGAAATATTACAGTATTTCTTAAAGATGTTTTGCGGGAAGTTGATATATATCAGAATGATATTACCATAATGCAAAACAGATTTGTTTCGCCACTGTCAGTGATAGCAGCCGATTATTATCGTTTTTACCTTGAAGACACAATATCTGATGGAAGAGATTCCCTTGCAGTACTCACGTTCGGTCCTAAAAATCCACAGTCATTTGGTTTTAATGGAAAACTTTATGTAGCAGATTACAAAGGAAGGCCTTGGCTAAAGAAAGTGGCAATAAAAGTACCTCGACATATTAATCTCAACTATGTAAAGAATCTGCATATTGATCAAGAATATGAGCTTGATGAAGAAGGATTGCGTCATAAGACCAGGGATATTATGACAGTTGAAATGGAAGTGATGCCCGGAGTTCCCTTGTTTTACGCGAGAAGGGAAAAGGCTAATGATAATTTTATCAATAGGATATTAGATGAATATATAGCATTCTTTGATACGGAAGGGAATCAGGTCTTTTTATCCGATGCACGTGTTCAACCACCGGACTGGTGGGAAGAGCGTCGTATTATCCCTCTGAGAAGTTCTGAAAGAGGTATGATTAGCATGATTGATAATCTTCGGAGTATACCGCTTTTTTATTGGTCGGAAAAAATATTGTCAATACTTGTAAACGGATATATTCAGACAGGTAAAAACAGTAAATTCGATATAGGCCCGGTAAATACTATGATTTCAGGCAACAGTGTGGAAGGAGTAAGACTTCGATTCGGGGGAATGACTACTGCAAATTTATCAAGAAGATGGTTTGCAAGAGGTTACGGAGCATACGGTACTCGTGATCACCGCTGGAAGTATCGTATAGAATCTGACATATCATTTGTTGACAAACAGTATCATAGTTATGAATACCCCATACATGGTCTTCGTTTAGAGCATGAGTATGACTTATTTCGTCCCGGACAGCATTATCTATTCACCAATGCTGACAATGTATTTCTTTCCTGGAACCGATGTCCTAACAACCTGGTGACATATCGCCGATTATCAAAATTATCTTATATAATGGAGCGGAGGTCAGGATTTGCCTTTACTGCATCATTTATGCACACCCGGTTAGAATCAACGAGACAATTACCGTTTTTATATGCTTCCGGTCAAATGAAGCATCATTATGATCAGGCTGCCATGAAAGTAGAAGCACGCTATGCACCGGGAGAAAAATTTTATCAGGCTGCATCAATGAGGATGCCAATAAATATGGATGCACCCATTTTTATCCTAACTCATGAATATAGCCCAAAAGGGTTGTTAGGGTCTGACAGAACGATTAATAAAACGGAAATTTCTTTTCAGAAAAGGTTTTGGTTTTCAACATTCGGATATAGTGATGTAATTCTAAAAGGTGCAAAAATTTGGAGTGCAGTCAATTATCCTGATTTGCTATGGGCCAATTCAAATACCTCCTATACGGTGCAACCTGAAAGTTTTACACTTTTGAATCCTATGGAACTGGCAATGGATCAATCTGTCACCTGGGATATAACATATTGGGCAAATGGAACTATATTTAATCGCATTCCACTTATAAATAAACTAAAACTTCGTGAAGTGGTTTCTTTCCGTGGTGTTTGGGGATCGCTAACATCCAAAAACAACCCTGCTGATAATGCAGATTTACCTTTATTCCCTCCGGACACTCACACTTTACCGATAGGGAAAAAGCCATATATGGAGATTAGTGCAGGTATAGATAATATACTTACAATTCTGCGGGTAGACTATGTGTGGCGACTGACTTATAGACACAAACCAAATTGTCCTGACGGCGGCTTTCGCATTGCACTTCACTTTTCTTTCTGACAGCGGAATAAATGAACCGCATGAGGGCAAGAGGCGTTAATATTTTATGCAAACCTTAATAAATAATGACTCTACGACTCCTTCAGAAAGGAAAAAGAGTTTTTTAATATTTCTGATATATATAGCTTTCTTGGGTGCATTCAGCTCATTGGTGAATGACCTTTATCTTCCGACTATTCCGGAAATGAGGCGAGAATTTCATACCACTCCGTCAATGACTCAGTTAGGTCTTTCAGCGGCAATGTTAGGCCTTGGTATCGGTTCAATGATATGGGGAAGTCTAAGCGACCGCTACGGAAGAAAACCTGTACTATTATGGTCGTTAGGGCTATTTGTGATTTCCACCGGAGTATCAGTATTTTCGCCAACGATATGGTTCTTCAATATATGTCGTCTTTTTCAAGGTATAGGCGCAGGGGGAGCAATGGTTCTGTCATTCTCAATACCTACAGATAAATACGGAGGAAGAGAGCTTGCCAAAGTTATGGCAATGGTAGGAGCTATCAATGGCATTGCGCCGGCCGGTGCGCCGTTGGTTGGCGGTTTTATGGCTGATTGGGTTGGATGGCGAGGTATTTTTGTCCTTTTGTTGATAATTGGAGTAATCGTATTCTTCTGGTCAATAGGCAGAGGTGAAACACTTCCGCCTTCAAAACGCATTCATGTGAAAGGATTGAAGCCATATATTCAAGCATATTTAATACTCTTGAAGAACCGTCGTTTTATGACATATGTGCTTCTGAAATCCATAGGCATCGGTATGCTTTATGCTTATATTTCAGCCTCACCATTTATTTTCCAAGAGCATTATGGTTTTTCAGCAAGTCAATTCGGTATGTTCTTAGGAGGAAACGCAATTGCTGTGGCCATTGGTTCTACCCTTGTAATGAAGTTTAAAGTCTTAAAGCAAGGAATGGTGACAGGCACAGCAATCATGTCGATATTCATGGTAGGAGAAGCAGTAGTATTGTTCATGAAAGGTGGAGTAATATGGTTTGAGATTATGGCTGTGCCGATGCTTTTAGGTGGAGGAATGCTTTTCTCAAGTGCTAATTCACTATCTATGGAGGTGGGCAGAGCTGATGCAGGTACATCCTCAGCCATTCTTAATGTTGTGAAATACATTTTTGCAGCCATTGTAGCTCCGTTGGTCGGACTTGGTAGTATAATGGTGTCAACCGCCTGGTGCTTCATTGTAATCGCGCTGATTGCAGTAGGTCTTGCATTTTTGGCTTATAGACTTAAGCCACTTTCAATAATGGTTAAATCATAATATTGCGGTGACCGCCGTAAATAACGAATATAAAAAATCCGGCAGTGAAATCAGGCTGCCGGATTTTATATAATAAGGAAATAATTAAGGGATCATTACTTTGCGTACTTTATTGCCGCGTTTTTCAAGATAAATCCCATGGTCCGGAGTATAGATTCGAACTCCCTGAAGATTGTAGTACTCAGCCGGTTCGGTGAATGATTCTTCAGCTTCAATACTCTCCACACCCTCTATGAGGTTGCGGTTGTCGTATCGATCCAAAGCGACTTCACTCATAGGGCAGATATTGGAATTGATGACTTTTCCGCTCTTTCTATCAAAGAGGAAAGCTACCATAGTGATATTATCGGGAATGAGTTGTGGTGATCCAACTACCACATCGCCATTTGCGAGTGATTCTACGTAGAAGGTATCGGGCACATCAACTGAATGCTTGAATACGTATGGTGTGGCAACCGGTAAGTCCGCCGGAACAGAACCGTCGATTCCATGAAAGTCCCAAATTCCGCGAGGTGAATCGTGGAATCTGATGTTTTTAACATGGTCAGGCTGGAGAGTCCAACCCATGATATTGTCGCCGAGTTCTACACCTGAATAATAGTTGGTCTGCACCATTAGCGGGCTATCTTCTGACCATATATTATTTTCTTTCATAATGATTCCAATCGCAAGATCCGCGTCGGTGAATGTGATTGCCGGAGTTACGGTTATTTCGCAATCAACCTTAGTTTTCGACTCATTATATACTGCCTTAATGTCAATATCTGCAAAGGTGAGATTCTCATGCTCGGCTTTTACAATGCCACCAACTGATCTGGGATTATCAATATTAAATACGACATCTTCCGTAGTACTGAAATATCGTACTTGCGAGCTACGGTTCAGACGATAGCACGGAGCAGAATTGAAGCCAATCATGTAAGCATATTCAGTATGAGTAAGGTAATCCATTGGTGTGCCGGGCAGGTGTATGGATACGGGAATGACATAATTGCTTATCTCATCATGCTCCATCATACGGTCAATAGTAGCCATACCGAGAGGACAGTTTCCACACCACATACCGGTACCTTCCTCAAAAAGTACTCTATGATAGGGTTCAAATTCAAGACCCTTTATGCTACCTGTCTTAACAATCGGAAGAATTCCATCAGCGCTGAATGTCACCGTGAAGATGTTCTGTTCGTCACCATTAACACTGCCTTTTAAATCAAAGTCAATAGTTTCCCCTCCGGCAATGGAATTTCCTTTGCGCACATCCTCGGATTTTCCGTCGGAAAATGTAAGAGTCCAGTTAGTTAAAGGATCGGAGGAGGTATTTTTAACAGAGGCTGATACGGGATAATCTCCTTTTACGATATAGTCGGCAGAAGATATTGAAAGTTCTGCATGATCAAGTCTCTCGATCTTAACATCGTCAATCAAAAGCAGATCCTTATCCTCATTTAAATTTGCAAATGCAATGTATATGGTTTTTCCTGCAAAAGCATCAAGATTGACTGTATATGGAATGAAGTCATCATAAATTAATGAAGCACTCTTTCCTTCCGATACTTTTTCAATGAGCATATATGGATTCTGAGGCAGAGATTCGGATGTAAGAGGAGAATCAAGAATATATAGTCTCAGATCACTAAGTCTATTGTCACTGCGCATTAGATATGATTGAGCACCAAATGAAAGATTAAATCCCTCTGTAGGAATTTCTATTGCCCGTGAGCATATCCAATCATTACTAGTACCAGGGGTTCTATAATAAGAATGTGATGCGAGAGATCTGTCGGTAGTGCCGTCGTCCCGCACATGCCACCAGGGCATTGAGACTCCGTTCTCATTCTGAAAAAGCGTAGATATATTCGGCATCGGTTGCTGATGATCAAGCTCTAAACAGATTGGGAAATTAAGTGTCCAATCACCGGCGAAAGACTCCTCGAAAAGTACAGTATTTGCCGATGCTCCTAATGCTGAAAGGACAATAGCACCACTCAATAACTTTTGTCTAATCATTTCTATTTTCTTATCTAATTAATTTCTTTGTTATTATCTTACCTTCGTTCTCCAATTTAAGAATATATATTGAAGACACATCATTAAATGGAAGAGTTGCACCCGAAAGATTATCTCCTTCTGTTTTGGCTATGACATTTCCATCTATTGAATATAAGGTAGCAGAGAATCTATCTCCTAAAGAAGCACAAGATACTGTAAAACCATCGTTGAATTGCCGGATTGTGACATCATCCTCTTCTACTATTTCTTTTACACCTTGTTGAAGTGCAACTTCTGATTCAGCCGAATTTAATATATCA
>CAYNNV010000070.1:0-9970 GCA_964398625.1 uncultured Sangeribacter sp.
AATAAAAATCGCTGAAGCGATATTAAATAATTTGGAATTATGAGAAAGTTAGACTCCGAAAAATTAGCAAAGCTGTCAACTGTCAATGATGACCTTGACAAGCGTTATGGCAAGCCCGGCACTGTGGAACGCGAGAAATTTGACGAGGAATCTATCACATGGTTCTATGGTAATATGCTTCGTGAGCGTCGCAAAGAATTAAATCTGACTCAGAAGCAAGTGGCGGAACAAATTGGAAGAGAGCAAAGCTATATCGCCCGTGTGGAAAATGGGAAGGCTGATATTCAGCTTTCAAGCTTCTTTCGCATCGCTGCAATCCTCGGTATTCAATTTGTACCCACATTCACGCAAGCAGCAATACGATAAATTGAAAAAATATAGAGCGACATTTTTTTACAGCTTACTTCTCTGTTGCAAGAAACATAATCCCGGATATATAGTATTCAGGTCGTGCCTTGAGTGGGCGCGGCCTGAATTTGGTTATGTAGGGAAGAAAGGGGTGTCTGTCAGCGGGTGTAGAGGAAGCGTTTGATGGAGCGCTTGGGAGTTTTCTCAAATTCTGTGGGAATGGCAGTGATCTTGCTGATCTTCTCGTAGGGTGCTACTATCTTGTTAAGCTCCTTGCGGATATTTTCAAGCGTGGAGTCAAGTTCTGTGGAGGGAATACCCATACGGTCACAAGCATCGTAGTCGGGATAAACAAGTGCCTCAAGGCGTCCGTCGCGGTCTACAACAAGGCTTTCAGCCACAAACGGCATATTGTTTAGCTTGGCTTCAATCTCTTCAGGATAGATATTCTGCCCGGAGGCGGAGAGAATCATGGTCTTGTTTCTTCCGCGCAGGTAGAGAGTGCCGTCGGCCGAGCGTGTGCCTACATCGCCGGTGAGCATCCAGCCGTCTTCGAGGAATACAGCATCTGTAGCCTCTTTATTCTTATAATACCCTTTCATCACGTTTTGTCCTCTTACGGCTATCTCACCCGGTATATTCTCCGGATCCTCGCTAAGTACGCGGCTTTCCATGTTGGGAAGCGTCTTACCTGAAGAACCGGGACGGAACTCGCGCCAGGGAGTATAGGAGATGAGAGGGCCGCACTCGGTCATGCCGTAGCCCACGGTGAAGGGAAATTTGATTTTATGCAAAAATTCCTCAACTTCGTGATTGAGCGGAGCTCCACCTACTATCACCTCCTCGAAGTTGCCTCCGAAGGCTTCTATCAGCTTATTGCGAATCTTGGCATATACAAGATTGTCAAGGAATGGGATAGCGAGGGTCCAGCGAATTGCACCTTTTGAGATCATCGGAAGAATCTGACTCTTATATATCTTCTCAAGGATGAGCGGGACGCAGATTATGAGATTGGGCCTCACTTCAGCCAAAGCCTTGATGAGCACACGCGGCGAGGGGGTCTTGCCAAGCAAGGTGACGTGAGACCCTACAGCCAGCGGGGTGAGCATATCGAAGGCACAGCCGTAGGCATGAGCCAGAGGGAGGAAGGCAAGGGCCCGGGAGGTGCGGTAATGGAGTTGCGAATTGATGCCGAATACTACGTTGCCGGCAAGATTGTCGCCGGTGAGCATCACCCCTTTTGAGAATCCGGTGGTGCCTGAGGTATAATTAATCTCAACTAATTCCGAATTTTTACGGTCGGCATATTTGATGCATTCCGCACTGAACCCTTCGGGATAGCGCGAGCGAAACCGGCGCCGGAGCAGACGCAACGGCGTGCTTAGTTCCACTCCTTGCTCAAAGAGCAGACGCTGGCGCTTCCCCAGAGAGATAGCGCCCTTCACCTTGAGCAGCTTATCCGGCTCTATATGCTCCCAGATATTTTCATCAATAAATACGAGGCGTGCTTCGGAATGATTGATTATGTGGGTGATATCTACGGGATTAAACTCGGCGAGAATTGGTACCACTACGGCTCCGTAGGTGACGGTGGCCATATAAGCCATAATCCAGGATATAGAGTCGCGTCCGCAGAGAGCCACCTTGTCTCCCTTTTTGAGTCCGATGCTCTTATAGAAAGTGTGGGCAAGCGCTATCTGCTCGGCAAGCTGACCGTAGGTATAGCTATCGCCTGAGATATACTCCGAGAGAGCGGGCAGATCCCAGTTTTCCGAAAAACTTTTTTCGTAAATCTTGATGAAATTTTCAGGGTAGTGTATCATAGTATGTCAGGATTATGGTGAGGGTGAGGCTTACGCCTCGGTGAAAGCTTTGCTCACTTCAGCAGCGATGCGAGCCATCTTATCCGGGTCGGGGTTGCTGATTTTGTGACGGAAATCTATGTCGCCCTCATTCTCCATAGGCACGAGGTGGATATGAGCATGAGGTACTTCAAGACCTATTACGGCCATGCCAACCTTGCGGCAGGGAATAGCGCTCTTAAGGGCTTTTGCCACGCGCTTGGCGAAAGTGATCATGGCGCTTAGCTCCTCGTCGCTGAGGTCGAAGATATAGTCTTCCTCTCTTTTAGGCACAACGAGAGTGTGTCCCCAATTCACGGGGTTAATGTCAAGAAAAGCGAAGAAGCGGTCATCTTCCGCAATCTTGTAGCAAGGGATTTCTCCGTTGATTATTCGGCTGAAGATAGTCATCGTGTATCAGATTTCGATTTTTACTATTTCAAACTTAATGACTCCGGCAGGAGCCTGTACTTCAACAATATCGCCAACCTTGTGGCCGAGCAGAGCGCGGGCTATGGGAGTATTGGAGGCAATCTTGCGCTCGCGGAGATTTGCTTCCGATTCAGTCACGATGGTATACGACATGGAAGAGCCGTTTTCCGTATTCTTGATAGTCACGGTGTTTAGGAGCTGCACTTCGTCGGTGTTGAGGCGAGAATCGTCGATGATACGCGCGCCTGCAATCAGCTCCTTAAGCTTGGAAATTTTCATTTCGAGCATCCCTTGAGCCTCTTTAGCGGCGTCGTATTCAGCATTTTCGCTGAGGTCGCCTTTGTCGCGGGCCTCTGCGATAGCATTCTTTATAGCGGGGCGCTGAGCTTCGAGAGCGGCTAATTCAGCCATCTTCGCGTCATATCCTTCTTGAGTGAGATAAGTTGCCATATCTTATAATCAGTTGTAAAAAAATCATAAAAAAATGTGCTCGGCGTGCGGAATACTCGTCGCCGGGCTTATCATAATAACGCTGCAAAGATAAGAAATTTTTCGCAATCAGCGAAAAAAACAAAAATTTCCCCCATCCTCCGGCTTTCTGTATGAATAATAAACAGTTTGCTGATATAATGAGATTTATATTATTTATTACCCGAATTGTACGTTGCCGATTTTTCACAGACTATTCCCTCAAACAATCCGTATAATTTCGTTTTTGCTTGATATGAAGAGACCGCAGATAATTCTGTTGATTCAGGGAAGATAGCCTCTATTTGGTTGAACAGCCTGATAAGTGAACGGCCTACTGCCCATGCAAGATTCACCGGGACAGCATTGCCAATTTGCTTATATTTTGACGATAGTGAACCGCAAAATTCCCAATCATCGGGGAAAGTTTGTATTCGTGCATATTCTCTGACAGTCAAAGGGCGTGTTTCTTTTGGATGACATCTTTCAGTCTGTTTTTGAGCCGGTGAGCATGTCAGGGTGAGGCTTGCTTCGTCCAAGTGCAGACGGCGTGCCATACCAGTCTTTCCACCGCCGAGATAATAACTTCCTTTCATATACTCTTTGGCTATATCAGTAGGAAGATCTCTCCAATCGCCTCCTTCAGGAACGAGTCTCATAACCTGCTCTTTCAATTCAGGATACTTCTGACCTTCGCTTGCCGGCACATCACAATCAAATAATTCCCCGGCATAGAAAGCGTCTCTCAGAGTGCGTATAGAGCCACAGACAGAGGGCCATTCAAAAGTGACATAAGGAGCTATATCATTACGGATAGCTATGAGTATCAGTCGTTCTCTTTTTTGAGGCACATTGTATAAAATGGCTCTTAAAACTGTCGGTTTTAACAAAGTATAACCAAGTTCCGATATGACTGACTTTATAGTATCAATGGTTTTGCCACTATCGTGTTCAAGCAACCCTTTGACATTTTCCGCTAAGAGTACTTTGGGCCTTATCTCCTTTACGGCGCGAGCAAGTTCAAAAAAAAGTGTACCGCGTGTTTCCTCAAATCCCAATCTTTTTCCGGCGTATGAAAAAGCTTGACACGGGAATCCCCCTGAAATAAAATCAACCTTGTCTCGAAAAGGAGTGAAATCAATGTTATGTATATCACCTCTCAATACATTCCACCCGGGCATATTTTTCATCAGGGTTGCACAGGCATCTTTATCAAATTCATTAAGCAGCACATGGTGAAATCCTGCTTTGTGCATTCCTAATGCCAGTCCTCCCGCTCCTGCAAAAAGTTCTATGGATGTAAATTTTCTGAGAGGACGCACACAAGCTTCTGTTTCCCAAGTTGAGTTGAGCATGGCGCTGATTTCCGGAAAATCCCGGAGTTCAGATGCAAGCAAGTATTGATGCCCGGAGGTGTCGTAGTGCACCACACATTTCCCTTTTGCTATCCATTTGTCAACTATGGCACGGGACACTCCGGTAATATCGGCAAAATTATTAAGTGATATTCGGGTGGAGAGGTTCATTTGTTCATCAGATTATCAAAACCTTCATAGGTTGAGAAAGCTATTAGATAAAGACCGGTGAGCATATCAGCATGATCTTTTGTAAGCTCTGTATAGACACTGTTTTTCAAGCTAAGACCGGGATTGTCTTTTACTACATCTTCAATAATGTCTGGTAAAGCTTTGCATAACTTGAAGAATGCGTCTTCCACTCCAAAAACGAGAGAATAAAACTTATCCATTGACATTCTACGAATCTTTTTATGTTCGCGTTTCATGCCATTGATGGATATGCGCCATGCATCATCGCGAGAGTGTTTGGAGATCGCCTCTACCAGATAGCATGTAGCCTCGTCATCTTCAAGGAGTTTTGCTTGCATATTCATGTAAGTCTTCTGTGAAGACGCTGAATTCATAGTATTATGCTTGTTTTTTATTTCTACATATATATGCAGGGTGGCGTTTTCCACATCAAAACCTGCTTTCGGCACCACCCAGCCGTTACCCGCGAACCGAAATATATGTTGGTGAAAGTATCCTATCTTATTGGAATTGGATTTGTCAATCTGACGGAAACATTCATCTTCTATGGCTTGTCGAATTGTTTTATTGTAAACTTTTGCGTCAAAAGTCAGTTTAATCGGGTCAATAATATTTTCATTGAATTGGCTGAGTGTTATTTCCCGGCGATATCCTTCAACAGTATTCTTAACGTGCTCGTAAATGTCGCTGTCGGAAATAAATCCAAGATTGTAATGATGCATAATTAATTTTGAATGTTTTAAATCAATTAGTTAGAAAAACCGGAGATGTGATGTCGTAACACATCTCCAATTTTCGTTGGATTATGCGGGGTTATCTGACTATTACTTTGACGGTGGCGGAGGGAGTGCGGACTATGTAGAGGCCCGGTTGCAGGCCGGTGAGTGAGTGGCTGCGTCCTGCAAGGTCGTAGACCATCGAGCCGGCCGGAGCCACTATCTCTCCACGCAGACCATATACTAAGTCTGTGTCGCGGCTTTCGGCCTCAATTGTCGTCACTCCGGCTACATCCTCGGAGGCAACTACGGCATAACCGCCGGCCGGAACTGTCACCGTGCCGGCTGCGGCATCAAATGATGGATCGGTGTTGTAGCTCTTGGTGACAATGTAGTAGTGATTCTCGTCGGTTGAGGCAAAATTTATGCGCATTGTCAGCTCCCGGTCAACCATCGGATTGATTACGCAGTGCATCTCTTTAGAGCCGGCAGAAGCATAGATATGGCGTCCTGAGTCCCAATCGGCAGCAGATGCATTGATTGAGAATGTGGCTTCTTTTGCGAAAAGCTCGGGATTTTTGCTGCGCAGGCCTATTAGTTCGGCGTAGGAGTCATACAGGCCGCGGCGCTCGGCATTGTTGAATAGAGCCCAATTGACGGTTTTAGGATCGGTATTGTTGCCACCATCGGCATTTTTAGTAGACTGATAATTGCCTAATTCGGAGAATTGCCATATCATGTGGGCACCGGGCGAGAGAATCATCTGCGCGGCGGCGGAGCTGAGGCGACGCATAGAGACTGCGAGATTTCCTCTCACGCCTGTTGCTCCGGAGTTGTTCTGCACGTAGGCAAGACGCTGCTCATCATGGCTTTCAAGATAAGATACGGTTGAGCCCCATGTGCGTTGGTCATCAGGTGCATAGAAGCGGTTGAGGCCGGATTCGGCGCTCATGCCGGCGGCATATTGGCAACCGGCGTAGTTGAGGTTTGCCCAGTTGAGCTGTCCGTAAGCTGCCATTTCGTTTTCCTCTTTGGCGCCGGCAAGGTTTTCATTGATGAAGTAAGCATCCGGCTTGACGGAGATTACAGCTTCCTGAAGTTTCCGCATACGAGCAACGCGGCTGGCATTGTAAGCATTAGTGGCGGCATCGCCGGAATTTGAGTAGGAACTGTTGTCGCCGAGACCTTTGACGAGGTCGAAGCGGAAACCGTCTACCTTATACTCTTTTAGCCAATATTTCAGGCAGTCTTCAAACTGCTTCTGGACAAGAGGATATTCCTGACGCCAGTCGTTGAGTACAGAATAGGCATGAGGAGCATCGGCATTATAGAACGGATTTGAGCCGGGTGCATATAGCTGATACCAAGGATGTTGCCAGTCGGTCTGATTAAATACCACGTCAAGAATCACGGCGATGCCGCGGGCATGAGCTTCGTCAATAAATTCCTTATAATCATCCGGAGTGCCGTAAGCTTTGTCAGGAGCGAAATAGAAATTGGGATTGTAGCCCCAGGAGATATTACCGTTGAATTCGTTAATTGGAAGAAGTTCTATGGCGTTTACTCCGAGATCCCTTATATAATCAAGTTTTTCGATAGCCTGACGCACTGTGCCGTTGCCGTCGGCCTTACCTTCAGTACCGGTGAAATCGCGTAGAAGGAGTTCATATATTATCAATTCTGAGGGATTGACGCCCTTGAATCCGGAGTGCTTCCAGTTGTAGTCATTAATGCCGTCTTGCCAAATAGCAAGGCATACGTTAGCCACCTTGTCGGCAGGATATTCCGGAAGATTTGGGAAAACGGCGGGGTCGATATACTTGTCGTAGGCGGGATCAAGCACGAGCAGTGCATAAGGATCGCCTACGCCGCTGACGCCGTCAACGAGGAAATAGTAAGGGTGCATCTTGCCGTCGTTGATTCCGGCAACTTCAGTCCAGAAATAGCGTACATCCTGATAATCCTGATAGTACATGCAGGCTGCCGCATCAGCAGTATAATTATTCCAATCTCCAAGAATCACGGCACTCTCCTTTTGCGGAGCGGCAAGGCAGAAGATCACTTTGCCGTCGGCCGTCTTTATCGGGCCCATTTTCGGAATATCGCCGGGATAATTTTTTGCAACGGAGGGTGAAGGATAGGACAGAGTGAGAGTTGAGGTCTTGGTCTCTGAGCCTGTAGTGGCATTGGCAGTGACGGTATAAGTCCCCGGCGTGGTGAAATTATATTCAGCACTCAATTCAGCTGCTGATGAGGTAGAGGCTATCTGTGTCTCTCCTATAGAGATTGATATGTTGGCGGGATTAGTGGTGACAGCGCGGAAAGAGACGAGTGTTGCACCGGGCTTGATAATGTTGTTTTCGGCAGAAGATGAGAGCGCAATCTGAAGTCCGGGGCCATAAACATCCTCGAAAATATCACCGCCTCCTGCGGCACGTCCGGTCTTGGAACCGTCGGAATTTCGGAATACGAATGCGAGTTTTTCCGGTACTTGCGCTGAGGTAAGGCCGTAGAAGTCGGCAATCTTGCCGATATGCAGTTTCCAGAGGTTTTCGCTCACATATTCCAATTTATATTTGGCAAGGTTTGCAGACCATGACGGTGCTCCGATCCATTCACCCGGTTTTCCGGCTACTATGCATCCTGTATGAGCATAAATAGCTGCTGTGGACGGTTGCCCCATGAGTCCGCGGTCACCGCGGTCGGCATGGAAGAAGATTGTGATGTCGTCGGTAGCAGCCTGAATTATTTCCGGTTGTGATGTGACTACCTGTGCATGAGCTTGGAAAGATGCAAAAGCACAGACAAGAGAGAAGATGAGTAAAAGACGCTTCATATAAATATGTGTGTTAGTGGATATTATAGAAGTATGGGCCTTAATCGGCCTCGGGTATGAAAGTGAGGTTGCGCATCTCGGAGTATTCTTCCCAAGCAGCATCCTCAGTTGCTTCAAAAGATAGCTGCAATTGAGGGAATGGAGCTAAAGCACAATTGAATACACTGCCGAAAGTACGAAGATTTTTAGTGTAGAAGACCCAGTCGCGGATACCGTCGCCGGTATAAATTCCGGTGAGTATCGCCACCCCGTCGCGGTCGAATACAGAGATTAGGGCATCGGTGATCTTTCCCAGTATTTCGGCATCTGCATCGTCAGGCATGCCGTCCTCAAGTGCAGAGTAATACATAGCCACATCCACACGCACACTGTATTTCCCTTTTTGAATGAAAGGCTCCATACCGTCGCGTCCGGTGACAATTATCTTTGCTCCTGTGTGGCTTTCGGTGGGTGTTGTCCACCATTTATCGGGTATCTTCATTATTCTTAATCGTTAGTGAATTGTGACGAGAGTTGCGCCGAATCCATATTCCTGAAATGAAGCATCCTGAAGTTCTGCCTTGGGATATTCTCTACGCAGGAGTTTGAGCACTGCCTGACGAAGCACCCCATCGCCCTTGCCGTGGATGAAGATGATTTTCTGACCTTTGCGTCGGTTGTGGCGCTGCATCTCTTCACGCACTGTCTTGAGTTGATATTCAAGAATATCAGCAGGTTGCATGCCGGCTGTGGAGTCAAGAAGCTCATTGATATGGAGGTCTATTTCCACCGGGGGAAGGAGCTTGTGAGGATTTTCGGCATCATCACGCTTCTGTTTTTTTCGGGGGCCATCGACGCTCTTAGGCTTGACCGGACTATTGTTTTTTTCAAGTAAAGCGGCAAAATCCGGGGTGACGGCAGGAGTCTGCGGTTTGTCATCGGTGATGACCGCTATCTCCAACACGGGATTATCGAAATATCGCCCGGGACGGAAGCAGTGGAGCTTATAGAACTTCTTGAGGTCAAGTTTGCGCGAAAAATTCACCACCGGTTTAAGCGGGAATCCAGCCTCAGGCTTGTAAGCAATAGCCTGCAGGGCAATATACTCCATGTCCCGGAGATTTTCGTGATTGAAATTTGCAAGGTCAATGAGTTCATTAGGTTCGACAGTAGCACGGTAAGCGATCTTCCATTCCTTACTATCGTCGCTGCGCGTGGCGAAGAAGAAGTCGAGGTAGAAGTTTGAATCGTTTACGAGCACGGCTGTGAAAGAGGTCTTGCTTAATTCGCGGGGGTTCTGCGGCTCAAAAGCAAGAGCTATGTTGAGACGATTTCCGTAAGGCGTCTCCGGGGCGGGTATCGGTGCCGGTTTGTTGTTGATGTCGGGTGCCGGAATCTCTTTCGTTGCCGGCTTCTGAGCCGGGCGGTGAGCGGAATCGAAGGCCTCCTGATCAAATACGAGTTTAGCACCGAAGTCGGGAGCCTTATGTCCGGCCGGCACGACTACTACGAGCTCGGCTGCGAGCACCGGAATTTCAAAACCGTCTTCCTCAACGTAGGCCATACGTCCGTCCACGCGTTTCACCACTCCGCCACCTACGGAGTGAAGGAAGCGCACTGTATCTCCTGGTTTAACTGCCATATTGCGTTCAGATTTTATTTATTGTCATTATCATCGGTATCTGCCGGGGAATCAAGCTGCAGAGAGCGTTCAAATTCCTCATCGGCTTTCTTTTCCCGCGCGTCATAAGCATCTACGATTCGCTGCACGAGAGGATGCCTTACTATATCTTTCTTCTCATA
>CAYNNV010000071.1:0-9803 GCA_964398625.1 uncultured Sangeribacter sp.
CCCACCACCACTGCATGTCGCCCTTTGGTGGGGATATTGAAGCGTTCAAGCAAATCAAGTATTCCTGATGGAGTGGCACTTTTAAAGGCGGGTAATCCGATTGAAGCACGTCCTACATTGACAGGGTGAAAACCGTCAACATCCTTACGCCAGTCAATGGCCTCGGTTACTTTTTGCTCGTCAATGTGCTTGGGCAGGGGCAGCTGAACTATGAATCCGTCCACTTCCGGGTCGCGGTTGAGCCGATCTATCTCAGATAAAAGTTGCTCCTCTGTGATGTCAGCATCAAAGCGGAGTAAAGAGCTGCGGAATCCACATCGTTCGCAAGCTTTTACCTTATTCGCCACGTATGTCTCAGAACCGCCATCGTGACCTACGAGTATGGCAGCCAGATGAGGAGGACGCTTTCCGGATTCAACAATTTTCTTAACCTTGTCGGCTATTTCGGATTTTATGGCTTCGGCTGTAGCCTTACCGTCGATTATCTGCATTTTTGAGTAATATTTTATCAGTTATAAATGGAGAAGACTGAGTGAAAATAGCTTAACGCGTTCTCATTGAGGCTTTTGCCTGCTTCATTTGTCGCGCAATTGCCGCCGGATTCTTCATCTTCGATGCCATGTGCATCATTTTGCGGCTCTGCTCAAACTGCTTGATAAGCCGGTTTACTTCAGCCACTGTTGTGCCTGATCCTTTAGCTATTCGTGTACGGCGGCTGCCGTTGATTACTTGCGGGTTAGCTCTTTCATAAGGAGTCATGGAGTAGATAATAGCCTCAATGCTCTTGAAGGCATCATCCTTAATATCAACATCCTTGATGACTTTCCCTACGCCGGGAATCAGTGATGCCAAATCCTTGAGATTACCCATGCGCTTGATCTGATGAATCTGGTGGAGGAAGTCTTCAAAGGTGAATTGGTTCTTACGGAGTTTCTCAGCCATGGTCTTGGCTTCATCTTCCGATATTACCTGCGCCGCTCTATCGGCAAGCGACATAAGGTCACCCTGGCCGAGAATACGCGAAGCCATACCTTCGGGGTTGAATTCCTCGATATTTTCCATCTTTTCCCCCGTACCTATAAACATAATAGGTTTATTGGCAACCGTACGGATTGTAAGGGCTGCACCGCCGGGTGTATCGCCGTCGAGTTTTGTCAGAACCACTCCGTCGTAGTCAAGAAGGTCATTGAAGGCCTTGGCGGTATGCACGGCATCCTGACCGGTAGCACCGTCAACTACAAAGAGTATTTCATCCGGATTGACAGCTTCCTTGATGGCAACTATCTGATTCATCATCTCCTCATTGATGGCAAGGCGTCCGGCGGTATCAATGATTACAAGGTCGTAATGATTCTCCTTAGCATATTTTATGGAGTCTTTAGCCACCTGTACGGGGTCATCACCCTGTTTGGATTCAAAAATTGGCACACCAATCTGGTCGGCAAGAGTCTTTAGCTGTTCACATGCTGCGTCACGCTGCGTATCACCGGCCACAAGTAATGGC
Organism: uncultured Sangeribacter sp.; assembly: GCA_964398625.1. GTDB lineage: Bacteria > Bacteroidota > Bacteroidia > Bacteroidales > Muribaculaceae > Lepagella. The sequence goes on from CAYNNV010000071.1 coordinate 1,505, forward strand.
CTTTTATTGTATTTATTCTTAGTGAGGTGCAAAGCAAGTTTGCCGGTGAAAGTAGTTTTACCGGCACCCTGAAGGCCGGCCATCAGAATGATTGATGGATTCCTTTTTAGGTCTAAACGCTTTTGGTCACCGCCCATGAGCTCCACAAGCTCATCGTATACCACTTTCATGAATACCTCATTGGGCTTCAAAGCATTGAGTACGTTAAGACCGAGAGCTTTTTCCTTAACGCGCTTGCAGAATTGGTCAGCAATCTTAAATTCCACATCGGCAGCAGTGAGTGCTTTGCGCACTTCCTTTGCAGTCTGGGCTATGTTGATTTCAGATACACGGCCTTGGCCTTTAATATTTTTAAACGCGGTCTCGAGACGTTGTTGTAAACTTTCAAACATTTTTCAAAAAGTTGTTTTATTGCGAATTATGCAAATATTAATGATAACAGATATGGAGTCAGCCTTGTGTGGCCTCGGATTTCGGCAGGCGATTTGTAGCCGTATCCGGGAATATTACTCGCGGCTTATGATTACGTGCTTCTTCCGGGGTCATCATGGCGTATGACATGATGATAATAATATCTCCGGGCTGTACTTTTCTGGCAGCAGCTCCATTGAGACACACTACTCCGCTGCCGCGGTCTCCGGCAATGACGTAAGTGTCGAATCGTTCACCGTTGTTATTATCAACTATGTAGACGCGTTGCCCTTCAAGGATACCTGCGGCATCAAGAAGGTCGGAATCAATGGTGATACTTCCAATATAGTTGAGATTCGCTTCGGTCACTGTGACGCGGTGAATCTTTGAACAAATCATCTCTATCAGCATGGCTGTAACTAATTGGATTTAATTGGTTTCTCTTCTGAAGGCGATATTATCAATGAGGCGTACGTCACCGCAATATACAGTGATGCAGCCCTGTATGTCGGGTGCGTCGCTCCAATCTCTTACCGGAAGAAGAGTCTTGGCATCCACAATTTCAAAGTATTCCACACGGCAGTTCGGGAGGGCGTCAATTCGCTCCACTACTGTGTCGTGAGTGGCTGCAACGCTATGGTTGTGAGAATATTCCACTCCATAGCAGAGCGTCTTGTAAATTTCAGGAGCTACGGTGCGAGCTTCTTTCGATAGCAGAGCATTGCGAGAGGAGAGAGCCAGTCCGTCATCCTGTCTTACTATAGGACAAGAAATAATCTCAAGCTCAAATCCTTCAGTGCGAGCCATATAGCGTATCACTGCAATCTGCTGAAAATCTTTTTCTCCGAAATATGCCCTGTGGGGATTTGCAAATCTGAATAATCGACTTACAATCTGCGCAACTCCCTGAAAGTGGCCGGGACGGAACTTGCCCTCCATTACTTCGGCCGGAGGGCCAAGATCGTAAACTTTCTCTCCGTCAATGCCATCCGGGTATATCTCCTCGGGAGACGGTGCAAATACAGCGTCGGCACCAGCTTGTTCCAGTAGAGCGAAGTCAGCCTTCTCATCACGTGGATAAGTAGCGAGGTCACGGGGATTATTAAATTGTGTAGGATTGACAAAGACGCTCACTATTGTGGCATCATTGTCGGCAGTAGAGTGCTTCACAAGCGAAAGATGCCCGGCGTGAAGAGCACCCATTGTCGGAACAAGCCCTATTGTTTTACCATTTTTGCGCAACTCTGCCGAGTAATCGCAGAGTTCGCTTACGGTGCGGATGATTTTCATTGTCGTTATTACATCACTCGGCTAAAGTGCCATAATATTTTGTGCGATAAGAGCTCCTTGGTATTCAATTTCCGGTATACGCTCTGTTCGCACCGGATTTTCCTGCAAAATTAGTCAAATCTTACCAAACAAGCATAATCTTTTCAATAAATTTCAGAAAGATGCTTGGATTCTCTTCAGATTCTGTTCGGTTTAAGCGGTGAGGAGACATGAGTTTTTTTATATATTGATTATGTAAAATGGTGTATTTCAGGGCATACATAATAAAAGTACTTGAATGGTTTGTTAAGACAATTTTGCCTAAGCTGAGGCCTCATGGCGTAACAAAAATCACTGAGATTTTAACAGGGAATTCAGGATTAAGATATTAAAGTTACTTAAAAAATCACCTTATTGAGTCAAATGCTACATAATTAAGGAGAATTTTATTAACTTTGCAATTTGAAATCGGTGTCGGAAATTTCGCTTCAATCAGAAGCAAAGCAACCGCGCCTTCATATAATCAATATGGCAGATAATCGCATACTATTCGTAAGCCAGGAAATTGCACCTTACGTGCCGGCTAACGATGCCTCCACTTTAGGCAATGAGCTTCCGCGCAAGGCTCAGAGCAGCGGATTTGAAGTACGCACTTTCATGCCCCGGTTCGGCACTATCAATGAGCGCCGTAATCAGTTGCACGAGGTGATTCGTCTTTCCGGACTCAATATTTCAATTGATGATACAGATCATCCGCTTATCATCAAGGTTGCTTCTCTCCAACCTTCAAGAATACAGGTCTATTTCATTGATAACGATGATTATTTCCAGCGTCTTGACTCTGATGTTGACCCTGTCGGCTCTGATAGATTCGACAATGCTGAGCGTGCCATATTCTTTGCCCGCGGTACTATGGAGACAGTCAAGAAGCTCCGCTGGGAGCCATCCGTGATTGATTGCAGCGGCTGGATCACTGCTCTTACTCCAATGTATCTGCGTAGAATGTTTGCCGATGATCCTTCTCTTTCAGGATCCAAGACCATTTATACCGTAATGCCCGGCAAGTTGCAAGCTCCACTTGACCCGAAACTACTTGACAAGCTTAAGGCTGACGGTATGGCTACAAAGGATGTCAAGAAGTTTAAGGCGCTCCCTGATGATGTCGACAAGCTTCATCTTATTGCCATAGAATACTCCGATGGTGTCATTATCAATGACCCTGATGTGAGTCCTGCGATCCTTGATGCATGCAAGCGTCTCAAGCTCCCTGTGCTCTCATACGAAGAAGCCCGGAAAGGTCCCGAAGTTCAAATCGAATTCTTTAAGTCTTTCATTAAGGATGAAAAATAAACTCACTTTTCTCCTCTTTATTCCGCTTGCCCTCCTGGTGATACTGTCAGCTTGTGAAGACGATAGTATAATAGGATCGTCACTCACTGAAGGAAGTGTGAAGATTTATGTAGATAGCAGTTTCTCAATAAAAGGTCATTCCGTGGCAGTCAAATCCTTTGACTCGCGTAGCAAGCATCTTCTCCTTGGACGCCTTACCGCTCCGGAGTATGGTACGGTGAGCTGCAAATTTGTGGCTCAACTTATGCCTTCCATGGATATGTATATACCTGACTCCATCACGGTAGAGCGCGTAGACTCTATGTGCCTGAATCTAAATATGGACAAAGGCTTTGTCACCGGTGATTCCCTGCTTCCTCAACAACTCAAGGTCTATCCACTCACTCGGCAGTTGCCTTCGGATATCAGCAATTCATTTGATGTGGCTCAGTACTATGATGCCACAACCTCTTTAGGCCGCAAGAGCTTCACGCCCACTGCCCTTGGACTTAAGGATTCGCTTCGCAACCTCACTACCCTCAATGTGCAGGTCAAGATGCCTGCCAACATGGGGCGCGACTTCTTCACTACCTTCCGCGAGAATCCATCCACTTTCGGATCCGTATCACCTTTTGCAAAGTTTTTTCCGGGTATCTATGTTGAGCCGATTTACGGTAAAGGATGTGTAGAAGCATTTTCATCAGCATGTCTCACCACCTATTATTATTACTATATTTCCCGTACAATAGTTGAAGACGACGAATCAGTAGTAAAGCAGGTGTTGATGAAAGACTCTGTCAACATGGCATTCACTGCTCCGGAGATGGTATCCGGAAATATAATAGACTATCAGCCATCCGGGAGTCTGCTAAATCGTATTAAGTCAGGAGAGTGCATTATCGCATCGCCTGCGGGCTACAACGTGGAAATTGATTTCCCGGCCCAGGAGATCGTTGACAAATACCGTAATACGGAGCACAATATAGCTACAATTAATAATCTTCTTTTCTCACTTCCCGTCACTCCTCTTGATCAAAGCTATGGTCTTGCACCTGCTCCAAAACTCCTGATGGTCAAAAGTAAGGATCTTGATCAGTTCTTTGCGACCAACACATTGCCCGACGGCAAGAATGCATTCTGGGCGTCATACAATGCAGCTTCAGGCACCTACAATTTTGTCTCTATGCGTGACTATATTGTTGAGTTGGTTGATAAAGGTGGTGAGGTTGATCCGGAAGATGCGCGATTTACGCTTCTCCCCGTTTACATTCAGACCGAGACCGGGCAATACACAAATGAAGAATACGTCACGGTTTGTACTCCTTATATGCTCCAACCTACGTTGGCCAGAATAGACCTTGAAAGAGCAAAGGCAGTGCTCACATTCTCACTTCAGACCATGCAGTAAGGGCAACTATTGCATACATCAATTCAAGTCTGTAGGTCAGTATTATCTACTACATTCTGAAAACATAGCCATCTGCGTCAAAATTCCGGATTTTGATGCAGATGGCTTTATCTCTATTGCTGTGTATAGCTGACAGGTAAATATTTTTCTTTTTTTATTTCTATTGAATTTCTTATCTTTGCAGATGGAATGGCATTTTCATAGATGTCGTTCTCAATTATACGAAACTTTATGTTCATCTTGTAATAGGAAAACCTGAGAAATTTTTCATGCGCAAGGATGACATGGTGAGTTCATGCTTATAGCGTGGGCTGCTATTGTTACATCTGCGCAAAAGGCATTCTCAGGGCCTCCTATTAAGATGTGAGATAGTTGGCTCACGTTTTATTAATCAATCCATGAAGACTACAAAAAGAGTTGAAGACTTCTTTCTCCCCGTCAACGAGGTGAGGCACCCTGAGGAACTTGACTATAGCCGAGTAGATCACTATATACGTATGGCTGAGGCATTTTCGCGGTCTACTTATCAAAGCTTATATATAATAGACTATTTCCGGCAAAAATTTCTGTACGTATCCTCTAACTCCCTCCTTCTTTGCGGACAGACCCCTGAGCGAATGCTGGAGCTGAGCTACAGGTTTTATCTCCAATATGTGCCGGAAGAAGAGCAGAAGCTGCTTTTGGAACTAAACCGTGCAGGATTCGTATTTTACGAATCTATTCCGGTTGATGAAAGATTACAATGGTATATACAATATGATTTTCATCTCATTAATAGCGGTAGAAAAAAACTAATTCATCACAAACTCACTCCGCTCGAACTCACTTCTGACGGACGCGTTTGGCTTGCTCTATGTGTAGTCTCGTCTTCAAATCATACTTCGCCGGGGCACATCGAAATGCATCAGGTTGGCTCAAAAGAATACTATGAATACAACCTCACGACGCGACGATGGGATTTGCGCTCCATTCCTTTTCTCTCCGAAGGGGAGAAGATGGTAATCTCACTTTCTATTCAGGGCTATACGATGATAGAGATTGCTGATCAAATGTGTCTTTCTCCCGATACAATCAAAAAATATCGCAAACAGATCTTTGAGAAGCTCGGAGTAAGAAACATATCAGAAGCCATAGTCGCAGTTACCAACAATAAGCTGATATAATCTCCCGGCCATTCTCTGAGACTTCATTAATCAGAACTCTATTTTTCAGCGCAAAGTGCAAACATACCCTTTTGGGTATGGCATGGACTGCTTTACATAAATAATTTTGCAATGTCGAAATCTTATTACCTCTGTGCGGGTATGGATAAGGTATTTGGCGAATCAAAAGTGCAAGATTATGAATCGAATTACTCCATTTCTCATTATGATAGTCACTGCTTCAGTGGCAGTAGCGCAAACTGAAAATCCGGACAGCCTTAGCTTGCGTCAGCTGCAGGAGATTGTGATAGAGGCGCCCAAGGTGATACATAAAGCCGACATGGACGTATATCATCCCTCGCAGAGCGCGGTGGATAACTCCAAAAACGGAATTCAGTTATTGTCAAATCTTATGATTCCTTCACTCTCGGTAAGCGATGTATTAGGTACTGTAGAATCAGCCGGTCAGGCTGTGCAGGTGCGCATCAACGGGCGCGAGGCTACGGTTGAGCAGGTAAGGAATTTGCTCCCATCCACAATTAGGCGAGTAGAATGGATAGAAAATCCCGGCCTCAGATACAATGGTGCAAACACTGTGCTTAACTTTATCGTAGCAAATCCTACTGTAGGCGGTGCGGTAATGGTCAATGCAATGCAGGCCGTCAATGCAGCATGGGGACAATATAATGCCTCAGCAAAATTTAATTTCGGACGCTCTCAGCTTGAGGTGGGCGGAGGATATAAGCTCGGTGGAAATATCAATGTAAAACGTGATTATTCAGAAACTTTCACATTTCCCGATGGTCGGAAGCTTACTCGTAGCGAGACTTCGCTCGGAGGAAATATCAAAAGCAATACCGGCAATGTATGGGCTTCATATAATTATATCAAGCCGGATACTACTGTCATAGTAGTGGAGGCAAGAGGAGTGATGAAGCCAACAGGAAGAGAAGACTATTACGGATTGTTGACTACGGATAATACTAATGACATAATTATTAACGAACTTACAGGCAACACAGGTTCCCGTCCTTCTCTATCCGCATATTGGGAGCAGCATTTCCCGTCGCAGCAGACTCTTGTTGTTGATTTTAAAGCACAATACTTTATGGGGCGCACCTTCTCCGACTACTTAAGCACGTTGCCGCAAACAGATGAGGAACTCTCACATATTAGGACTGACATTAATGATAGAAATCAACTGTATGCCGTTGAAGGTGACTATATAAAAAAATGGAACGACAGCCGACTAACTGCCGGAGTTTCTTATACAGCCAACCGCAACCGTTCTTCCTACGAGAATCTTTATGGCGAAGTATTTCATCAACGTCAGGATAAGGTGTATTTCTTTGCCGAATATTTTCACCGCATTAACAAATTCACCTTTACCGCCGGATTAGGGGTGCAATATACTGATTTCCTGTTTCGTGAGACAAATCTTGGTAGCCATTCATGGAATTTGCGACCTCAGGCAGCTATCACGTATGCTATTAATCAGAAGCATCATCTCAGACTCAATTTTGAATCATGGCAATCAACTCCAACTCTGGCCGAAACTAATCCTACTCCCGTGCAAATCGACGATATCCGTTGGCGTATAGGCAATCCCGGATTGAAGACGTCGAATAGCTATATGCTCACTCTCCGTTATTCATTTCAGATACCGAGAGTAAATGGTCAGTTCGGTATCAGAGCATATACATCACCCAATGCCATTACTCCACTTTTCTCTTGGCTGGATTATATATTGGTCAATACTTATGAAAATATCCGCGGACTGCAAAATCTATCATTCTTTATAGCACCGCAGATTGAGGCAATACCTGACTGGCTCGTATTGAGCGGATATATAGATTGGCGCACCGAGAGGATGAGAGGCACCGGATATAATCTCACCAATAGCGACTGGTATGGCTATGCAGGCTTGCAGTTGCGTCATTGGGGACTGACTCTCTCGGCACAATATATGCGGGCTCAGAGAAACCTGTGGGGTGAAAATATCTCATGGGGACAGGATTTCAATCTTATCGATATCACCTACAATATCAAGCATTGGAGCTTTTCTTTAGGATGCACAATGCCGTTCGGAAAATATAGACGTGGTAGTGAGAATCTAAGCAAATATCTTTCCGGTTCCCAATATATAGAATCCGATTTCTGCTTCCCCTATATCAGCATTAACTATAATGTGCAGTGGGGCAGACAAAAGAGCAAAGCCGGCAAGCTGATCAATGTGAGCGGCGATGCTGACCAGTCTACGGCCGGTGGCCGATAACTTTTAGTGCTTTCCGAGCGTTAATACTATGAATGCTCAGAAAGACTAACGATATGTTGAAATTAAATACCGGCAGAATATTGATTCTCTCAGCCACAGCAATAGCTGCGATGCTCTCCCTTTCCTCATGCACTACAGTAAGGAACTCAAGCCAATATGAAGATTACGTCAAGGAGTATGATGTGAACGATGATAATTATAATTATTGGGAGGAGATGGACGACTACGAGATAGACTCAAGAGGGTATTGACTCTCGTGGATGCGGGTGTTGTAAAAGTATGTTGTTAAACATAGTTTCTTAAAGTTCTTTTTCGCTTTGAATAGTTTTGAATAGCTTGATTTTTTTTTTGTGCGAAAATTCTGCTAAAAATATTTGGAGAATTAAAAATATTTCATTAACTTGCCGCCAAAATCAAAACTACGGATTTTTAAGGTAGATTCTGTAGTGGGGAATTTCAATTTTT
>CAYNNV010000072.1:0-9559 GCA_964398625.1 uncultured Sangeribacter sp.
ATCAGCCACAACATGAGGATCACGCACCTTTGTTGTGAAATCCTTCATTATATCCATAGCAAGATGAGCGTCTTTACTCATAAATAAAAAGTATGGAGCTTGTGGATCTTGAAAATGCCGAAATTGATTAAGATAGAATTTACTAATTATTAGATAAATAGAGTCTCGACTCAATTCCGATGATCCGGCTGAGATGATTTTAGTATTGCTGAGAATATTCTGGCGATTTACAAGTGACAAATGCGCTGCCGGATTAACGAGAGAGTCAAGAACTGGGGTACTTACAGTCTCACCGGCTACAGCTGAAATGCTGATAGCACAGTATATAGCGACAGCCACAAGAATTCGTATTCGAGTCATACAGGTTGAACGATTTAAAATAACATTTGTTAATATTAACAAACAAATTTTAAGTATTGTTCAAACCTGTTGTTAATTTACCCAATAGCATTTAACTTTGCCAATAGGCAGCCCCCCTTCAAGAAGATAAGGAATATGCGGAGAAGATACTGATATCCACGTATCCATATCATCCGATGATTTTTTTGAACCTTCTGTCGTAAAGTTAAATTTAATATGATACGCCTTTGCAGTTGAGCCATTACGCAGCTTTATAGTCTCGACTCCCATATTTCTGATAGTTAGAGTTTCACTTTTAGAGCCTGAGAAGATACTCACCTTCATAACTTTATTTTTTTGCATTGACTCAAAGTCAAGAGTTCGAAGATAATAAAACACACTCAGCATATCAAATGCTTTTCCTTGAGCTGAGAGGGTAATTGTTGAATTAGAGACTTTTCCTTTTTTTTCCCTCTTTCTGCTACACTTCCCGAGCACAGTATTGCCGGAATAGGTGAATTTGATATCGTCACGACCATACTTTCCCCCTTCGTGTGAGATTTTGGAATAGTTTAAAGGTCGCAGAGTTGATTTCTGCATTGTTGCTCTTAAAGTATCTCTCACTTGAAACACCTTGTCTGCCCACGGCTTTGTTTTGGCCGTTAGCAATAAAGAATAGTTGGCTCCGGAATTCCTGAGAGTAAGCGTAGCCTCACCCGCATCCTTCGTAATTAACCCCCATTTGTAAGTTATGACATAATTGAGAGTCTCATTTTTGAAGGATGTGGAGGCGTATGACGCTACATAAGAAAGCATCATTACCAATGCAATGAGGAGTCTGCACATGGGTAAATATTTGCAATTTAAATCAGTTTCAGTTGTGAATGATAACGACCGGTATACTTCCTTTGGCGCAGTCATACACACGTGCAAACTGCATAACAAAACTTAATGTACTACGATGAGGAGATTTCATTTTACGTGATTCATTTGAAATTACGTTACGAGTAGAATTTTTCAGCATAGGCAAATTGGTTTGGGTGAATTGACATTAAGTAAACGCCTATATCTTAAGTTTATTATAAATGCTTGTCAACATTTAGTATTCTCTTCATTTTTTCGCACTTTACCTTACTTCTATTGCTGCCACCTGAAATATTTATTACCTTTGTAACATAATTTGAAATCATTCTTTATTATTTATGGTGTCATCATCTTCAACGGCAGTTTTGTTTGACCTTGACGGCGTACTCATTGACAGTGAAACGGAATATACCAAAATATGGGAACGTATTGAACAAAAATTTCCCACCGGCATCAAAGACTTTGCACGCATAATAAAAGGTACAACTCTTACCGATATTTTAAACCGTTATTTCCCCGACCCTGAGATCCAACCTCATGTAATTGATCTTCTACTCCGGGAAGAAAAATCTATGAGTTATTCTTTTTGCAAAGGAGCGGAAAATCTACTGTTGACTCTTAATAAGATAGGTGTGAGCAGCGCAATAGTCACCAGTAGTGATGAAGAGAAAATGAAGCACCTACGCAATGATTTGCCGGAGATATACAAGATGGTGGATATTATTATTGATGCATCAATGGTCACTCGCTCCAAGCCGGATCCTCAAGGTTATCTTCTTGCTGCAAAGGAGTTAGGTATCTCACCCAAGCATTGTGCTGTTTTTGAAGATTCTATTCAAGGAATGAGAGCAGGAAAAGCAGCAGGCTCTTATGTAGTTGGAATAACTACTACCTTAGGGAGGGATGCTGTTGAAGGGGAGGCTGATATCCTTGTTGATTCTTTGGAAGATATTAATATAGACCATCTTCTTAAAATACTTTATGATCGTTAAGGAGCAAATCCAATAATATTACTTTATAATATGAGGGATGTAACATTTATTTTAACTTTTCTTAAGTAAAGAATTCTAATCAACGCTTACAATTAATTATATGTATAAGTACGAGCCCTTAGCTGAGCGAATGCGTCCTCATTCTCTAAATGATTATATAGGCCAGCAGCATCTTGTTGGTAAAGATGCAATCATTCGCAAAATGATAGAAAACGGTAAGGTTAATTCATTTATTCTTTGGGGGCCGCCCGGAGTTGGAAAAACCACACTTGCAAGAATAATAGCTGAGAGTGTAAAAGTTCCTTTTTATACTCTGAGTGCCGTGACATCAGGAGTGAAAGATGTGAGACAAGTGTTGGAACGATGTGAAACTGATTCACGTTCTATGTTTTCCACAGGCAGACCCATTCTTTTTATTGATGAAATCCACCGTTTCACTAAATCTCAACAAGATTCATTGCTTGGAGCAGTGGAAAAGGGTATTGTCACCCTTATAGGAGCAACGACCGAAAATCCGTCATTTGAAGTAATTAGACCACTGCTTTCTCGAGCTCAGGTCTATACACTTAATCCTCTTAATGATGACGACCTGCGCATTTTGCTCAATAAAGCAATTAAAGAAGACAAGATTTTATCAACAAGAGAAGTAAAAATAAAAGAGGAAGAAGCATTACTTCGATATTCCGGAGGTGACGCCCGAAAACTTCTCAATATACTGGATTTGCTTGAGCAGCAGACAAATGAAGGCGAGCCTATAGTCATTACCAACGAATCTGTCACCTCTTCCCTGCAACAAAATCCGGCAGCATACGATCGCGGTGGAGAAATGCATTATGACATCATTTCTGCATTTATCAAATCAGTAAGAGGAAGCGATCCCGATGCGGCGATTTACTGGCTTGCACGAATGGTGGCAGGAGGCGAAGATCCGGCTTTTATAGCACGACGTCTTGTGATATTGGCAGCAGAAGATATAGGACTTGCCAATCCTAATGCCCTTCTTTTGGCGAATGCTACATTTGATTCCCTTATGAAAATCGGTTGGCCCGAGGGACGAATTATACTTGCCGAGTGTACAATATATCTGGCAACCTCTCCTAAAAGCAATTCTGCATATCTTGCTATAGATTCGGCACTCGCCGAGGTTCGAAATAGCGGAGATCTGCCTGTACCGCTACATATACGCAATGCTCCTACAAAGCTGATGGGAGATCTGGGATACGGAAAAGGTTACAAATATCCACATGATTATCCCGGACACCATGTGGAGCAACAGTATCTACCTGACTCAATAATTAACAAACGATTCTGGAATCCGGCTGATAATACTTCCGAAAAGAATCTCGGTGCTCGTATGGAAGCATTAAAAAAGTCACGGTAAAGATAATAGTATCAATGAAAATAATAGTAGCTTGCGACTCTTTTAAGGGTTCTCTTTCAAGTCAAGAAGCCGGAGAAGCTGTACGCACCGGGATTTATGACAGCATGAAGGATGCCGAAGTTGAGGTAGTAGCTGTAGCTGACGGGGGCGAAGGCACTTCTGAAGTGCTTATTAACAATTCGGGAGCAAAAATACGCATTTGTGTAGTAACTGATCCACTTGGGGGCAGAGTAAAAGCGCGTTATGGCATAATCAATGATATGGCTATAATTGATATGGCGCAAGCTTCCGGATTAACACTTGTGCCAGTGAAACAGAGAAATCCTGTGTTATCAACAAGCTACGGCACCGGCGAACTGATAGCTGATGCACTTGCTCAGGGATGCAGAAAGTTTTTAATTGGAATCGGAGGAAGTGCGACTAATGATGCCGGAATCGGGATGTTACGAGCATTGGGATATGAATTTTATGATTCGCAAGGTAAGATTGCCGGAATCACCGCTGACACTATTCACAAAATCCGGCATATAGATAAAACTAAAGTTAATCCTGCTCTGAGTAAGTCTTCTTTTCTGATTGCTTGTGATGTTGACATCCCGCTCACCGGCACTGTTGGAGCCACCTATATATTCGGGCCACAAAAAGGCTTATCAGAAAAGATGGTACCAATTATAGACGAAAATATAATACACTTTAGCGCCATAGTGACTAAAGCAACCGGTAAAGATTATTCAAAATTTCCGGGTGCCGGCGCAGCCGGAGGAATAGGGTTTGCATTCATTACCTTCCTTGACGCTACTCTCATGAAGGGTATAGAACTTGTGCTCGACTTCATAAACTTTGATAAGTTGATTGCTGATGCTGCATTGATAATCACCGGTGAAGGAAGAATTGACTCTCAGACCGGTCGCGATAAGGCTCCGTTAGGAATATTGCGAAGGGCACGGCAGAAAAATATCCCTGTAATTGCTGTTGGTGGTTGTACCACACAAGAAGGAATCCAATTGCTTAAAAAGGAAGGTATCGCTGAAGTATTACAAGCAATTCAGCCGGGGCAAACCATAGAAGAAGCCATGCAGCCTGAGATGTCAAAATATAATATACGGAAAACTATATCCGAATACTTCGATGATAAAGCCGAAATATTTATAAATCAATAAATCCACTATGCTGAAGACTTAGACATCCAGTTGAAAAAAATCCACTGGAATAAAGACAGAAATAAAATTACGGAAAAATTTCCACATTTCAATTAAATAGTGTAATTTTGCCAAAAATATCCCAAAGGGATAAAATGAAGCTTATTACTAACTAAAATATAGAATAAAAAGCATCATGAAGAAACACAATTTCTATGCCGGCCCTTCTATTCTGAGCCAGTACACAATCAAAAACACTGCTGATGCAGTGATTAATTTCGCTGATATGGGTCTCTCTATTCTTGAGATCTCGCACCGCAGCAAGCAGTTCCAAGCAGTTGTTGATGAAGCAGTTGCTCTTGTTAAGGAGCTTCTCAACGTGCCCGAAGGTTACTCAGTACTCTTCCTTGGTGGCGGCGCAAGCCTTCAGTTTGCAATGGCTCCAATGAACTTCCTTAACAAGAAAGCCGCTTACCTTGACACCGGTGTATGGGCATCAAAGGCTATCAAAGAAGCTAAACTCTTCGGCGAAGTTGACGTAGTAGCTTCAGGCAAGGATTCACACTACACTGTTATCCCCAAGGATTTCACCGTACCGGCTGACGTTGACTACTTCCACTATACTTCCAACAATACAATCTATGGTACTGAAATCCGTAAAGATCCTGATGTTCCCGTGCCTATGATCTGCGATATGAGTTCTGATATCTTCTCACGTCCCATCGACGTAAGCAAATATGATCTCATCTATGCAGGCGCACAGAAAAACCTTGCTCCTTCAGGCGTGACAATCTGCATTGTAAAGGATAGCGCTCTCGGTCATGTAGACCGCGTAATCCCCACTATGCTCAAATATCAGACACACGTTGACAAGGGATCTATGTTTAATACTCCCCCGGTGCTTCCTATCTTCGCAGCTCTCCAGACTCTCAAATATTACAAGAGCCTCGGCGGTGTAGCTGAAATTGAAAAGATGGATATCGCTAAGGCTGAGAAGCTTTATGACGCTATTGACAACAGCAAGATGTTCGTAGCTACAGTTCCCGGCAAAGAAGATCGTTCCATCATGAATGTATGCTTTGTTATGAAGCCCGAGTACAAAGAGCTTGAAAAGGACTTTATTGACTTCGCCACTTCCAAGGGAATGATGGGTATCAAGGGCCACCGCGATGTTGGTGGATTCCGTGCATCACTCTATAACGCTCTCCCCATGGAATCAGTAGAAGCTCTCATCGAGTGCATGAAGGAATTTGAGGCTAATCACTAAATAAATCACTTACAAAGACTTTTCAATAAAAAAATGAAAGTTCTCGTATTTACTGAAAAACCTTTTGCTCCTGCAGCAGTAAAGGCAATCTCCGATGTAGTCAATGCATCAGGTAATGACCTTGAAGTAGTAGAAAAAGGCACTCGTGAAGACCTGCTTAAGGCTGTAGCTGACGCTGAAGGCCTTATCGTACGTTCTGACAAAATCGATGCTGAGGTGATGAATGCCGCTCCCAAGTTAAAGGTGATCGTTCGCGCCGGTGCAGGTTATGACAATATTGATTTGGCAGCAGCTACAGAGCGCAACATCTGCGTAATGAATACTCCCGGTCAGAACTCAAATGCTGTTGCAGAACTTGTATTCGGTATGGCAGTAATGATGTGCCGCAACAAATACAACGGAAAAGCAGGATCAGAGCTTAAAGGAAAGACTCTTGGTATCTACGCATTCGGACAGGTTGGTCGCAATGTGGCTCGTATAGCTAAAGGATTCGGCATGAATGTTGAAGCACTTGACGTATTTGTACCTGATGACGTAATCGAAGCAGAAGGTGTTAAGCCTCTTCACGATGTCAACGAACTCTTCAAGCAGAACGACTTCGTATCTCTTCACATTCCGGCAACTCCCCAGACTCGTAACTCCATCGGTTATGATCTCGTGATGCAGATGCCTAAGGGTGGCGTGCTAATCAATACTGCCCGCAAGGAAGTGATTGATGAAGCCGGTCTTCTCAAAGCACTTGAAGAGCGTCCTGACCTCCGCTATATCTCCGACATTAAGCCTGACATGGCTGAAGATTACGAAAAGGCATGCGCTGACCGTGTATTCTTTACTCCCAAAAAGATGGGGGCTCAGACTGCCGAGGCTAATTTCAACGCAGGTGTAGCAGCTGCAGAACAGGTGATTGCTTATCTCAAGGATGGCTGGAATAAATTTCAGGTTAACAAATAATCTGACAATACATTAATATAAGCGGTGTGTCAATATAAGACGCGCCGCTTTCTTTTTTGTAGAATCAGGTGAAATATTATGAGAATAAAATATTTTTGCTAATTTTGTATTTCAATAATCATATAATACTATACTAATCTTTCCAACTGTGACCAAAATGACACTACGACTATTCTTTGCAAGCACTGCATTAGCAGTGACAACTTGGGCATCAGCTTCATCTCTCTCTCCTTCTGAGGCTCTATCGCGGGTGAATGACAACCGATACTATGTATCATCGAATTCGGCTATCAATACGCACTTTACGGTTGCCGACCTTGTTTATACTCAAAATATAGGCCAACGCCCTGCAGCTTATATTTTCAGCTCTCCCGGAAAAGGATTTATGATACTTTCAGCTGATAATGCCGCTGAGCCGGTGCTGGCTTATGGTAACAATGAAATACATACAGAAAACATACCAGCCAACGTATCTTGGTGGCTCAACGAATATGCTTCTGAAATAGCAATGGCCGACTGTCAAGAGTCGGCGATGGCAGCCCGTCCGGATAGAGAGGCGATTGCCCCTCTATGCCCCGTGACCTGGGGGCAAACCTCACCTTTTAATGATGACTGCCCAACCATAAGCGGCACTCCTACTCTCTCAGGGTGTGTGGCTACTGCCATGGCTCAGATAATGAAGACTCACAACTATCCTTCGTCGGGTAAAGGCTCCAACTCTTACTCTTGGAGAGGACAGACGCTGAGTTTTGATTTCGGCGCGCACCGTTTTAACTGGAGCTTGATGAATCCATCATACACGGAAAGTTCTGACGACGGCACTCCTGAAAGTCGCAAGGCTGTAGCCGAGCTTATGTATGCTTGCGGAGTTAGTGTTGATATGCAGTATGGCCCTTATAGTTCAGGCGCTTCAGCCACAAGGACGGCCTCGTCAATGATTCGTTATTTCGATTACGGATCGTCAACAACAATGCTCGATCGTTCATATTTCTCACTATTAGATTGGGAAACGTATATATACCGCTCGCTTGAAAAAGGTGCTCCTGTTCTCTATACAGGAGAAGGAACTCTCATGGCTCACGCTTTCGTATGCGACGGCTACAGTGCTGACGGTTATTTTCACTTCAACTGGGGCTGGAATGGCGACTTTGATGGCTACTTCCTTCTGTCAGCCCTCACACCCGGCTCATATAATACTGCTGACAAGGGATTCAATAAAAATCAACGTGCATTGGTAAATGCACTTCCACCAAATGAAGGAGGGAAAGATCCTCTTGCAATTTTTGCATGTACAAACTCAATAAAAGGCTCGTTTGATACTTCTTCATCCGTATTAACTCTTACCGGTCCTTACAAATATTTCGGTTCAATGACTGCCAAATGCGATTTCGCAATTATAGTGACGGATGCTGAAGGAAATTCCAAAGTATACCCGGATTATTCCACCAATCTTGTAGGCTATATGGGAGAAGTAAAACAGGCCAAGGCTACCATTGAGGATTTAGAGGATGGAGTTTATAGCGTGACAGCTGCAGTTAACCAAGGAGGCAACGGTTCTCCTAATGATTGGATGCCGGTATCTTCCGCTCCCAATATTATCAATTCTCTCGTTATGACTGTGGCTGACGGCCAGGTATCTTTTTCAGAACCTGCTATGCAACCCGTAGTAGTTTCAGATTTTTCTCTCAACACTCCCTTGTACTTCAACCGTGCATTTGAGATTGTGTTTACAGCTGAGAATCCCGCAGAACAAGATTCTGAAATTAACTATGCGGTAACACTCAGTAATGAAGATGGAGAAATATGGAAATCAGAAGTCGCCACTGAGTCTTTAGGTGCATTTGAAAAAACTACCGTTACAAAACAATTCACTATTAATGCCATAGAGGAAGACGGTGATTATACACTTACTCTCTGCCGCGTTGAAAAAGACTCTTACGTTCCGGCTATTTCGATTGACGTAAAGGGAGCTGTGCCCCCACTCGGTTTTGACTGCACATCAACAGTAATAATAAATAATTCAGATAATATAGATCCTGCTGATTTTACAATCAATGCCGATATAAAAATGGAGACCGGCTATTTCTGCTATCCCATTCGTGCATCAGTATATAGCGCTGATTCGGATGAACTGATCAGCAGTTATACAGAGACTACTGCCGTATTTATAAATGAAGGAGAAGAAAAGTCAGTAAGTCTGTCCTTGTCATTTCCAACACTTAAAACAGGAGACTACACCATGAAGTTATTTGCAGTGATGGCAAACTTAGATAATGATTATCTTCCCCTGATAGGAAGCTGTCCTTTTAAGGTAGGCTTGATGGGTGTATCAACAGTCTCTGATATGGCCGTAGAATTTGATGGCAAAGAACTGATATTAGCCGGCCCGGCTGAGATAAGAATAATCAATCATCAAGGCGTAGTCATAAATCAATGTGCAGTACCGGAAGGCACCATGCATATATCACTTGACACCCTGCCATCCGGTCTTTATATAATCGATATACTCACAAAATCGGAGCACATTACAAAGAAAATCGCACTTTAATAATATAATTCACCAAAAGCAAGGGCTGCGTCAACTCAAAATCAAATTTTTATGACGCAGCCTTTTTGGTGTCTAAAT
>CAYNNV010000073.1:0-9548 GCA_964398625.1 uncultured Sangeribacter sp.
ACCCATTGTCCACAGGCCGTATTCCGATTGCGCGTCGGACGCAACAAATCCCCATGAACTCTATTAATAATCCTTGACGGCTTCGGCATAGGCGACCATCTTGAAGACGATGCTATCTTCAATACTCCAACACCCAATTTAGATACTCTTTTGGAAAAATATCCTCATTCCCGGCTTCTTACCTGTGGCGAGGATGTGGGTCTTCCTGCCGGACAGATGGGTAATTCAGAGGTAGGTCACTTGAACATTGGTGGAGGACGAGTGGTGTATCAGGATCTGATGAAGATAAACCGTGCTATAGAGGATGGTACTCTTGCAAGCAATGCTGCTTTGATGGATGCAATGTCATACGCTCGCGACAATAATAAGGCACTTCATCTCATGGGGCTTGCCTCAACCGGCGGCGTGCATTCTTCTCTTGAGCATCTTTTTGCTCTTTGCGATATGGCAAAACAGTATGGATTGAAGAAGGTGTATATCCATTGCTTTATGGACGGGCGCGACACTGATCCTGAGAGCGGGGCCGGCTTCATTGCTCGGATCCAGGAGCATTGCTCCCACAGTGCAGGTGAGATTGCAGATATTATCGGAAGATATTATGCCATGGATCGAGATAAGCGCTGGGAGCGTGTGAAAGTGGCCTACGATATGCTTGTTAACGGCGAAGGAAAGCGTTGCAGCGATATGGTGAAGGCAATGAAGGAATCATACTCAGAAGGAGTGACCGACGAGTTCATAAAGCCGATAATTAACGATGCTGTAGACGGCACTATCGGCGAGGGTGACGCCGTGATTTTCTTCAATTACCGAAATGACCGCGCCAAGGAACTTACTATAGTTCTCACACAGCGCGAGGAGGACGGGATGAAGCCTATCCCCGGCCTTCGCTATTACTGCATGACTCCTTACGATGCCTCATTTACCGGCGTGAAGATAATCTTTGATAAGGAGAATGTGCCTGACACTCTTGCTGAATATCTTTCCGGCAAGGGGAAAAAGCAGCTTCATATCGCCGAGACTGAGAAATATGCCCATGTCACATTCTTCTTCAATGGAGGCCGCGAAGAACCATTTGAAGGGGAGGAGAGGATTCTTGTGAAATCACCCTCAGTAGCAACTTATGATCTTCAGCCTGAAATGTCGGCACCGGAAGTGACAGACCGTCTTGTTGAGCAGATTGATAAGGAGAAGTTTGACTTTATCGTAGTGAATTTTGCCAACGGTGATATGGTTGGTCACACGGGTAATTATAAAGCTATTCAGAAAGCTATTGCAGCTCTTGACGTATGCGTAAAGAAAGTGACAGATGCGGCTCTTGCTCATGGTTACGCCACCATCATTATCGCTGATCATGGCAATGCTGATCAAGCCAAGAATCCTGATGGCACGCCTAATACAGCACATTCTCTCAATCCTGTGCCTTTTATCTATGTGGCTGATGATGCTGAAGGAAAAACGGCGAAAGACGGGCGTCTTGCCGATGTAGCTCCTACCATTCTGAAGATAATGGGATTGCAAGCACCTGAGTCTATGACGGGTACAGCCTTAATTTGATTAATTTTTTAACAACTGCTTATGAAAAAGATTCTTATGTTGACTCTGCTCCTTGTCCTTGCGGCAGGAGCCGCAGTCGCTCAGAGTGACAATGTGATAAATGCGGAGGGTATGGGGCCTGTGAAATTAGGCCAGAAATACGGACAGCTTCCTAAAAGCCTGACGGGAGTATATACTTCGCTGCAAGAGTTTGACGATCATTCCGGTGCAGAGCTGATGCTTGGCGGCAATAAGGTTGCTACTCTTTTCGGTCGCGGAAAAGTAGCAGGTGCGAGTCTCGAAGCAGCGGGCACATCGCTTGCCACTTCTGATGGAGTCTTCATAGGATTACCGGCATCGGACTTTTTCGACATGTCCGGCTGGACTCTGAGCAAGGACTCCGGAAATGTAGGAGATATGTATGCTAAAGATGGAGTGACTGTTGTGATTTCACGCCGCCTCACTCCATCGGGGATGGCGTGGAGCCGCGAAGGGAAGACTTTGCGAGCCAGAGATTTCGCCCCCGAAGCTGTAGTTGAGAGAATATTTATAGGTAATGTAGATTCCGAATAGCTGTCAGCCTTCCGAAAGGATGTGTTCCAGTTCGATTGGAGAAAGCTTCACTGAGATTTCTCCATTCATCGCTACGGATATATTGCCTGTCTCCTCGCTCACAATCACGCAGATGGCATCAGTCATCTGCGACATACCGAGTGCTGCTCTGTGTCGAAGTCCGAGCTCTTTAGGTATGTCCATATCGTGGCTCACCGGGAGGATGCAGCCTACCGATACAATTTTGTCTCCGTTGATGATCATAGCCCCGTCATGAAGTGGTGAATTTTTGAAGAAAATATTTTCTATCAGTCGCATATTAACGCGGGCATCAATTATATCACCGGTTTTTTCATAATCAGTGAGAGGCATCTTGCGTTGCAATACTATTAGTGCGCCGGTCTTAGATTTCGACATCGACATGCAAGCGTAGACAATCGCCATATCTCTGGCGCGAGTTCTGCTTTCCTCTTTTTTTGATGAAAAAAGGCGTCGCCAGAGCTTAAAGTCGCGTTGCGAACCTATGTCAATAAGGAATCGCTTTATTTGGTCCTGAAAGAGAATCACGAGGATAATCAGGCCGATACTCATGAATTTGTCAAGAATAGTACCCGTTAGCCTCATAGCGAAGATCTCAGAGGCAATCACCCATATAGCGATGAAGGCCAGCACTCCGTAGAAAAGGCTGAGTGTGCCTGAGTTCTTCATCATTCTGTAAAGATAGAAGAGCAGCAGAGCCACTATCAGAATGTCTACAATGTCTTTTATGCCGAAGCTTAGCATGAGCGTAATTCCTTTGAGTTGGCTAAGACAAGCTAAAATTTGCGGATTCTTTCCTTTGCTTCTCGAAATTGTGATACAAGCGTGATAGCCTCACGAGCAGCTTTCACATCGTGCACACGCAGTATGTCGGCTCCGGAATTAAGCGCAATTGTGTTGAGCGCTGTGGTGCCGTTGAGCGCCTTATCAGGCGTTGTGGCCAGTGGGCGGCAAACCATTGACTTACGTGAAAGGCCCACGAGTACCGGCAGGCCTAAATCCTTGATAAAGGGTAGCGATGCAAGAAGATCGAAATTTTGATGCAGATCTTTAGCGAATCCGAATCCGGGGTCAAGAATCACGTCGGTCACGCCCTTGCTGTGAAGCTCCTCAACACCGCGTGCAAGAAACTCTATCACTTCCCCGGCCACATTACTGTAGTCAGTCATGCTCTGCATTGTCTCCGGTGTGCCACGCATGTGCATCAGCACGTATGGTACGCCTCTGGAGGCGGCCACATCCTGGATTTCCGGATCAAGAGTGCCTCCTGATATGTCGTTGATAATGTCAGCTCCGAAATGATCTATACAGTCAGCGGCTACAGAGGCACGGAATGTGTCAATAGATATTATAGCGTCGGGAAAGTCATGGCGGATAATCTCCAGAGCCCGGGCCAGACGCGTAAATTCCTCGTCGGCGCTCACTTCCTTGGCTCCCGGGCGAGTTGAGTAACCACCCAGATCTATTATGTCGGCACCTTCGCTGATCATCTCCTTTACGCGGCCACGAATTCTGGCTGAGTCTTCATAGCGTGATTCCGCGAAGAAAGAGTCAGGGGTGATATTTACTATTCCCATCACTCGGGGGCGGTCGAAGCTCAAAAGGCTTCCCTTTATGTTGATATAAGTGTCAGTCATGGTTCTGCGAAGTTATAAAAAAGTTTTTAAATCCCGGCAAGAAGATGAAAAAATATTGCAATTCCGGAGTGATTTTAGCACTTCGCTTTACCTCCTCGGATAAATCCTGTGTGCTTTCTTTCGCCGTCCGGTATTTTCACCGTTTCTTGCTCGGTAAACTGATGGTGAGAAATTGATGATATCTCGGATATTATCACTAACTTTGCATCAGATTTGCGCCCTCGCGGCAGCTCAACACAGATTCAAATGCAGAATATCCGTAATATTGCAATAATTGCACACGTTGACCACGGCAAGACCACTCTTGTCGACAAAATGTTGCTTGCCGGGCATCTCTTCCGCGACAATCAGACCACAGGTGAGCTTATCCTCGACAATAACGATTTGGAGAGAGAAAGAGGTATTACTATTCTTTCAAAGAATGTATCTATTGTTTATAAAGATACTAAAATCAACATTATAGATACTCCGGGCCACGCCGACTTCGGTGGTGAAGTGGAGAGGGTGCTCAATATGGCCGACGGCTGTCTGCTGCTTGTTGATGCCTTTGAAGGCCCAATGCCTCAGACTCGCTTTGTGCTCCAGAAGGCTATTGCTATGGGTCTCAAGCCTATTGTGGTAATAAATAAGGTTGATAAGCCTAACTGTCGTCCTGATGAGGTGAATGAGATGGTATTTGACCTGATGTTTAACCTCAATGCTACTGAGGATCAGCTTGATTTTGTCACTATCTACGGCTCTGCCAAGCAAAACTGGATGTCAACCGACTGGAAAAAGCCGACCGATAATATCACTCCGCTTCTTGACGCTATACTTGAATATATTCCTGCCCCGGAACAGATAGAGGGCGAGCCGCGTATGCTTATCACGAGCCTCGACTACTCAAACTATGTAGGCCGAATCGCAATAGGCAGAGTGCAGAGGGGCACAATTCACGAAGGTCAGGATATCGGTCTTTGCCGCAAAGACGGCAACGTCCAGAAACAGAGAGTGAAAGAGCTTCACACTTTTGAGGGAATGGGGCGTAAGAAGGTGAAGGAGGTTTCCAGCGGTGATATATGCGCCATTGTGGGACTTGATAATTTTGAAATCGGGGATACTCTTACCCTTGTCGAGAATCCGGAGCCGCTGCCGCGCATAGCCATTGATGAGCCTACTATGTCAATGACATTTACTATCAATGATTCTCCATTCTTCGGCAAAGACGGTAAGTATGTCACATCACGCCATATTGCTGAACGCCTGGAGCGTGAGCTCGACAAGAACCTTGCAATGCGCGTAGAGCGTGGCGATAACGACGACTCATGGCGCGTATACGGTCGTGGCGTACTTCATCTCTCAATCCTGATAGAGACTATGCGCCGCGAGGGCTATGAACTTCAGGTTGGTCAGCCACAAGTTATAATTAAAGAGATTGACGGAGTGAAATGCGAGCCTGTAGAAGCGTTATCCATCAATGTGCCGGAAGAATATTCCTCAAAAGTGATTGATATGGTGACGCGTAGAAAGGGTGATATTCTCTCAATGGAATCTCAGAACGACCGTATACAGATAGAATTTCAAATACCTTCGCGTGGTATAATCGGTCTGCGCAGCAATATTCTCACAGGCACAGCCGGAGAGGCTATTATGGCTCATCGATTCCTTGAGTATCAGCCCTGGAAGGGTGAGATAGAGCGGCGTACCAATGGCTCTCTTATAGCGCTTGAAGCCGGCACCGCTTACGCATACGCCATTGACAAGCTTCAGGATCGCGGGCGCTTCTTCATCTTCCCGCAGGAAGAGGTATATGCCGGTCAGGTGGTAGGTGAGAACGCTAAGGACAATGACATTGTAGTCAATGTCACCAAGTCTAAGAAGCTCACAAATATGCGAGCTTCAGGTGCAGATGACAAAGCCAGGATAGTTCCTCCTGTAGTATTCTCACTTGAGGAAGCCCTTGAATACATCAAGGAAGATGAATATGTTGAAGTTACTCCCAATCATATCCGTCTCCGCAAGATTATACTCAATGACCTTGAGCGCAAGCGTGCAAGTCGACACGAATAAATTCGGGCGCAGACAAAAATTTTTCAACCTGAGCAAACCTTATTGCACCTACGAGCGTTATAATAGCAAAGAACGGTGAGAATGACCGTATCCGAAATGGGTAGCAGTCTTCGCAAGCCGCTTCTATTACAGGTGAAAGTTAATGGTAATTATAGATTGATTAGTTTTTGTTAGTTAGTTAGCAGATTGAAATGCCGGTCAGCACTTTGATGACTCCAGCGACGCGATGTCAGCTCAGCAGCCATTAAGAAGCTACCGCCTGATTTTCAATCCGAAAAATGAAAGGCTGTGTCAAAATCAACAATTTTGATGCAGCCTTTAATTTTTTGCAAAGATTAAACATATCAAGCAAAGATAAGATGCCTGTTTTCATACCTGCTTCGGAACAAAGACCGCTGCAGAGTGTTTATAGTATTAGATAATCAAATATTCATACCTTATGAAAAGAAAATACCTCGTAGCAGCCGCTGCGCTCTTAGCGGCTATGGGAGCATCGGCCAATATCACCGTCACGATGCCCAAAGTGTTTAAAGGACATAAAATGGTAGTCGCTTCACAGTCAGTAAGCGAGTTGCTTTCAGGTGCTCCAGTGCTTAATGCCGACACTCTGAAGATTAAGAAGAATAAGATGACTGTGAAGACCAATGTAGCTGAGCCTACAGTCTACTTCATCACAATCGACGGCAATCTAAGTCCCTCCCTGTTTATGCTTCCCGGTGAGAACGCAACTCTTACGGTCAAGTCGGCTATTCCATACGAGGCTGAGGTAGGCGGTACCCCGCTTAATGACGGCATCACCGCCTTTGAAGCACTCTCGGCTCCCTACGGTGAACGAATGGATGCCGCCCGCAACGGTATCTCATACGAGGACCCTCAGAAGATATATGACGATTACTTGGCGGCAGTTGAGAATTTTATCAATGAAAATAAAAATTCACTTGCCGGCGTTTATGCACTTCTTGCCCTCTCTGATGCGCCCTTCATGAAGTACTACGAAGAGATGAAGCCACTTGTGGAGTCGTCACCTTTTGCCTCATATCTCGAAAACAAAGCGGAGTCCATGAAGCGAGCTGCAGAAGCAGAGAAAAAGCAAAAAGAGATGGAGGAGAATCATGTGCTTGCGCCTGACTTCACTCTTGAAGACCTTCAAGGCGGTCAATTTACTCTTTCATCAATTCGCGGAAAATGGGTAGTGATCGATTTCTGGGGATCATGGTGTGGCTGGTGCATTAAGGGTTTCCCCGCACTCAAGGAGGCTTATAAGAAATATGATGGCAAACTCGAAGTAGTAGGTGTGGATTGCGGCGATACACCGGAGGCCTGGAAAGCTGCTGTTGCAAAATTCAGCCTGCCGTGGATCAACGTCTACAATCCCAAGTCAGAGACCTCTGTTGATAAGGTCTACGGCATACAAGGCTTCCCAACAAAGGTGATAGTTGACCCTGAAGGACGCATTGCCAGAATTGTCACCGGAGAAGATCCTCAATTCTATACTATACTCGAAAATCTCATCAATCCCGCCGAGTAAGCAATAAAGTGCATTACCGTGGGTACGCCTATGGGCGTGACCCACGGTAAACGATAACATCGTACCTCTTCTCCCCGGGTTGCGCTCTGCTTCACCCGTAACAATGCCATCGCTCCTCGCGGAGCTGATGTGGGTTGTCGTAGCGATGCCCCGCATGGTGATGGTTGGGAGGTTGACCGGTAGTCCGCCCCTCCGATGAGCGCTGAGGTACGAGTTACGAGGGCAGAGGTCATGGTACGAGGTGGCTGTGAGAAGGCATTGACGCTTACGTGGTTAGCCCGCGGAGTTGGGGATGGTATCGTAAAACCGCGGATGATGTCCGATAGGGCGAGTCTGTGGACAACACCATCGGAGTCCGCAGCGCGGACGCGAAGAATCGCGTCCCTACCCGTGAACCTTATAAGCCTTCGGCCATAAGCCGACAATAAGATATAAAGGAGGCCGCATCGTCACGATGCGGCCTCCTTGTGTCAGTTCGACTTAGATCTCTGAATTTTGATCTACTATTTGTATCTCTTTAGAGAAAAGAGTAATAACTTACTTTGTAACTTCGTATGTCATAGTGTAAGTCTTACCATCGTAGGTATAAGTCTGATTGGCATTGGTGAGCAACTGGTAACCGGAAGCTGGAGTTACTGATTTGTTGAAGTATCCGCCGGTGATATTGACTACGGAATTACTCTTACCTCCTACTACACAGCTTGTGCCCGCAGAATAATAGTTGCCTGACTTGACATTGATAATAGATGTTCCTTCATTGCTCTCAGCATCAGATACAATGCAATGCTGGGCCGGATTCTGGAATTTAACTTCGTTGAGTACAAGTATGGTAGAGTTCTGAATATTCAGAGTTGAATGATATTTGGAACTGGATGAAGTGGGTGTAGCCAATCTGAGACCACCCCACTGGCCGATAATTGTAGCTCCGTTTATATCTATAGTTCTGGTAGCTGTTGTTACCACTGCGTAGTTGCCGTATGATCCCGGGACATTGTTGGCTATGATAGTAGCATTGTTAATTGTCAGATTATTAATGTCGTTAGTATAAATCGCTCCGCTACCGTTAGTGGTCATACTACCGCCATTAATAATAACTTCTCCCGTTCCGGACTCAGAAAATGTCGTGCCATTTTCAAAGGAGTGATAACCTACAGACGAAATACATGGAGTAGTTCCCGGGCTTGTACTGTCAGTAGCAACGAAATTACCCCCGTTTACCGTGAGTGTACCTCCAAGGTTAGTTATCAGAGTGTTAGGCCCTGTAATTGTGCCGTTTCCGTCAATTGTCATATTTGACTTGTAGTTGTATAATTGATTGTTACCGACCGTAAGTGTTCCGTCAAGCTTTATTGAGAGGTCACGATCAACTACTACAGGTGTATTTAATGTGGAAATATCAATTGAAGTACCTTGAGGTATTGAAATCTTAGATACGGAAGGATCTGCAAAAAGCTGCTGTAAATCTTGAATATTATTAGCTTCAAAATATCCGTCAGAATCTGCCGGATATGATATGGAATTATCAAATGAAGGCTCAATCTTTACAGTAAAGTCTTTAGATTGGGTCAGGAGTGAACCAAAAATGTTTGTGCGATAGTTTGCGCGCAAAGGAACATTGGGAACCTCAATGGTGCGAATGACATCATCATAAGTGCCCCAATCGTTTGTTTTTGGCAGCATTATTTCCAGTTTCATATCGCGAAGAGTACTTTCATCCGAGAATGGGTCAACAAACATATAGGTTGAGATTAATGTAGAATAATTTTCAACCGGGAAAGCCTCTGCATCATTATTAAGACCTTTAAGTGTACCACGGTAATCAATACTTGAATTTCCTGACGTTACACCTGTATGAAGATCGGCCATGTTATAGTAGCCGTTTCCTGCTTTAATAGTCAATTTAATTCCAAAATTCTCAAGCCCAACATTCTCTACATATTTCGAGTCAAGGTCATTTGTGCCCACATTGATCTGGGCGTATGGACGCTTCAATTCAACGGTGGCATCAGGATCGGAAGAAGTAAAATTCACTACAGCATAGAAGGCATCAGTGTCCTCATTATTAAAAGCCATATTTTTACGAGGAGTACTCAAAACTGACATTGTGGCCTTTGACGGATCATAGCTGCAAAGAGCTCCTGTAGCTCCGGCGGTGTTGGCAAAGAATACAATCTGATAGCTCTGTGATGGTACACAATCAATAGTCACAT
>CAYNNV010000074.1:0-9501 GCA_964398625.1 uncultured Sangeribacter sp.
GTTAGGTACCGGTCTGCAAAACCGTCTACACCAGTTCGAATCTGGTTGGAACCTCAAAAATAATTTATTAATAACTACGAGGCAGTGTCAAAATCCCTGATTTTGACACTGCTTTAAGTTTGTCAGAATGTGAAGGAGTCTGACTTTCTACTATATTGTCTAATACTGATCCATACTCTATGAAACGAGATAGTCTTGACTTTCGCAACGAACGCATCGGTCGCCTTTTCAGAGCAATGTTTTTCCCGACGCTCATAGGAATGGTGGCAAATTCCGTGCTCAATCTGTGCGACGGTATGTTTGTAGGCCACGGCGTAGGCTCCGATGCCATTGCCGCTATCAACATAGTAGCTCCTTTCTTTCTATTGTGCACAGGTATCGGATTGATGTTTGGAATTGGAGCGAGTGTCATTGGGAGTATACGATTAGCTGAAGATAATGTGAAAGCTGCAAGAATTATCATGACGCAGGCCTACATTGTTGGAGCCATTATATTCGGCACTCTGATTCTGATAAGCCTGATATTTACGCACGAAGTTCTTGAAATACTTGGATCGTCACCGCGACTTGAGGGACTTGCCCGGTCATACTTGCTATGGCTTCTGCCGGGATTATTCTTCTTCTATCTTCAGTGTGTGGGTATGATGCTGATTCGTCTTGACGGTTCCCCAAAATATGCAATGGCGGTAAATGTAGTGGCGGCAATAGTCAATATAGTACTTGACTGGCTCTTCGTATATCCTCTTGCCATGGGGATAAGCGGTGCCTCCATAGCCACGTCGCTATCATGTATTCTCGGCGGATGCATGGTATTGTTTTACTTCCTTTTCCTCTCCAACAAACTCAAATTCTATCGTCTCAAATTGAGCCGCAAATCACTGCTTCTCTCGCTCCGAAACGTTGGCTATATGGCAAATATCGGCTTTGCCACATTTATATCCGAGATCGCTATCGGAGTAACAATGGTGACCGGCAACTACGTATTTCTAAACCGGCTTGGAGAAGATGGAGTAGCGGCATTCAGTGTAGGGTGCTATTTATTTCCGCTGATGTTCTCCATAAGTAATGCCGTAGCAACAGCTTCGCAGCCAATACTTAGTTTCAATTACGGCGCAGGAGAATCTAACCGTGTAGGAAAAACTATGAGCGTAGCTCTGCTCACCGCCGGCATCTGCGGGCTAATCATTACTTCAGGGATGTGGGGCGGCGCAGGATTGCTTACATCCATATTTCTGCCCTCCGAGGCGGCTGCTTACGCCATAGCCAAAGCCGGTCTACCTCTACTTGGACTTTGCGCAGTGATATTCGCCTTAAATATTACAATCATAGGATATTACCAAAGCCTTGAACGTGCATGGACAGCATCGCTCTTCACAGCCCTGAGAGGAATCATATTTATAATACCCTGCTTCCTCTTTCTCCCCTCACTATTCGGCGATAACGGACTATGGCTCTCAATTCCCACAGCCGAATTCCTCACCCTCTTAGTCATCCTCCCCTGCTACCTCCATTCACGCCATTCTTAAATAAAGTCTAACATGAAATTTGACTCTGAAATAGGGGGTTGAGGTCAATAGAGGTCTTCGATTTTTAGGCCGGCTTCTTTCTTTTCATTCATCTCTGATTGGGTACAGACCGGACTCCCCTTATAGAATATATAGCTCCAATTGTCTCCATCCTGTGCCTCAAACCATCCGTCGTAATAATAATTGAGGTTATCATATTTAGGAGGAATCAGAAAGTTTCCGTTAGTATCTATAAGTCCCTGCTTGTCGCCAACTGTGACGCGGCAAAATCCATTGCCGTAGAAATCATCTGCACCGTCAAACTGCGGCTTAATCATGATAACTCCTTCAGGACTGATAAAACCGTATTTACCATCCAGTTTTATACGAGCGAGTTCTACATACTTATTAAAAGAATATGCTTCTTGAAACTGATAGCCGATTTTCAATTCATACCGACTACCTTCGGGAGGACAATCCACGCGTTGTAGATAGCCCCACAAAGCTAACTCGTTGTCAGGGATAAGAGCCGGCTCGGGAAGATAACGCTTTTGAGCTTGAATTGACCCCAATATAGAGATAAGCAGGAATACTGCAAGTGAGATTTTCTTCATAATATTCAGTTTGATTTAATTGTTTGTCCGGAAGCTAATTTAATGTGGGATAACTACTTTGATTGCAAAGATAATGCATATCCTTGATTTTGCAAAACTCTAAGAATCAAACGGCCCAATCAAACGGCGTGTGTTTATATGTGAAAAAGACCTCAGTTGCCATTAAACAACCG
Organism: uncultured Sangeribacter sp.; assembly: GCA_964398625.1. Lineage (GTDB taxonomy): Bacteria > Bacteroidota > Bacteroidia > Bacteroidales > Muribaculaceae > Lepagella. Next base: position 2,293 of record CAYNNV010000074.1, read on the forward strand.
AGGTCAAACTTTTATTTTACTGTAGGAATTTATTGAATTCCCGAGATTATATCAGTGTAACTAACATATAGAGGAGGTGTGCGGCAATTGCTGCAACCACACCACCAACGGTATGTGAGAGAATAGCCTTTGAGGTAAGTTCACGGTATCCGAGCGAATCAAGCATGGCAGTATGAGTGCTGAGATAGCCTGACCAACACATTCCGATAGCTGTGAATACGGCTATCGCATTGCCGTCAATCCAACCCTGGCTGATAAAGTTGGGAACGAGTGAAAGTGCAGCTCCCACAGCACCGAGCGATGTAATCGGGAATGCTACGAGGTGCGGATCCTTAAAGCCGAAAAGCCATTCAAATACCACGTTGACTTTCTCCGCGAGCCATGGCAGCAATTGTACTCCTTCGTAAGCAGCACCGGTATAAGAACCATCGGCTGAAGGGCCAAATGTGAGAATCATAACGAAGGTGGAGATAATAAGCACTCCGGGAATAATGGCGAGACCTACATCCACACCGGTACGACCACCGTCAAGGAGGCTGTTAAGAATGCGTGTGAAAAGAGAGCCCTCCTCAGTCTTCTGCTCTTCAGTGTGTTCTTTAAACTCTCCGGCCGCTTCTTCCTGAGCATAATGGGGATAGTTTTTCACCACGAAGTATTGCATGATGCGAGTAGAGACAATGCAACCCACAAAAGCACCTACAAGTCCGACCAGCGGCTCCCAGTAGTAGCCTTGACCCATCATAAATACAATTACGAGCAGACCCATACCAAAGGCCGTACCGAAATTTGTAAGTGATATGTATTGGAACTTCTTGAAGTAGGATGAGAAGCGCTTATCCTGCGCAAGCGAGATAATTGCAGGGTTGTCGCTGAGGAAGGTCATGACTGCTCCGAGCGAGGCAACACCGGGGAGATTGAAGAGGGGCTTCATAAGTGGACGAAGGGCCTTTTCAAGAAGCTTCACAACTCCGAACTCCACGAAGATTCTGCCAAGTGCGCCTGTGAGTACACAGATACCCATAAGGTAGAATACTGTATTGAGAAGCAAATCGTGGGCAGTATGCATCATTGTGTTGAGCATATTTGATGTGCCCATGATATGTCCGAGATAATAGAATATCAGGAATACTATGGCAAGACAAACGAGGCCGCCCCAGCCTGAGACGCGTACCCTCTTCTTCTTTGCCGGAATTTCATCTATTTTTACAGATGGTGTTTCTTGATCAATCATTGCGATAACAAATAATGTTAGGTTAAATAAGGTGAAGCTTTATTTTTTTCTTGCTATGTTAAGCAAATTCATATTCCACGTAAGACCAACCGACATGAAGAATGTATTTTTCTGCATAATGTCGTTCAGGTTGGTATTTTTGCCGAAAGAGTAATAAGCATTGGCATGGATTCTGAGCTCATGGCGTCCTTTGCGCAGAGGCCAGAACTCGGCACCGCCTCCTATCATACCGAGATCAGTACCGTCAAGCACGGTATAGTCTGCATCAGTACCGGACTTATTGACGTCGTATGTGCCCTTCAGATGAATGCGCCATTTATCATTAGGCATATATGAAGCCTCAGCCATTACGCTACAGTCCTTAAAAAGCACTGACTGGTGAGCAGCAGCTCTATTCATTACGTCAAGTTCAAGCGTCCACTGCGGAGTGAATTTAAATTTATTCCCAACAGCAATATAATTGATATAGTGGCCTTTGGCGTATTCTATAAGGTTGGCGGAATAGATAGCCTCAAAGATACCGTGAGAACCGTTCCACATAAGATTGTAAGCATACATATTGCGGTTGTCATGAGTGAAGAAGGGACTTTGAGTCACCTGAGCCGTCAGCCGGTCATTTGGGGTAATATCATATCCTGCAGATACTCCAAGTTCATAGCAGGGTATATTGTTCCAGAAAAGTGAGCATCCGAAGAGATTGATAGGAGCGCGGTCATATTCCCAGCCACCTATTGCCACAACTTCCTTACCGGCCTGAAAATGCCATTTCTTGAGGTCATAGTTAAGATAAATCCAATCAGTTGCATCAAAGAATCCCTCATCCTTGTGAGCGCGATTGAGGCGCTGTCGCCATGAGTAAGTCAGTCCCGGAATAATTCTACCGTCAGCCTGGAATACAAGATAACGGGCTTTAAAACCGGTTGAGCCATCAGCAGTATGGCCATCAGCATGATCCCATTGGAAATCAATACGAGCCTCTGTGTTGAAGCGAAGTAATTCATCGTTCACTTCTTCAGGATGCTGAGACTCGGAAGCGAATAGAGGGAGAGCGGAAATTGCGGCTCCGGCAAGGAGCATGGAAAATCGTTTCATTATTGAGTTGAATAAGGTTGCAAAATTTCAGCTTGCAAAGTAAATAAAAACATCTGAAACGACAATCACTTTCATCTCAAATTCGCGCCTCAACGGCCAAAATGACCTTTGATAAAGGCGACCATAGTCTCTAAAACTTCCGGGGCAAAAGTTTCCTCAATCTTGGCGTATTCCTCCGTACCGCCGGTTGTGGCGTGCTGCATGAGATGATTTAAGCCGTTCATCACGTGTATTTCACCATTCTTCAACAGTTGCCTCATATTAGGCTCATTGAGCGAAGGTGAGACTTGTGTGTCCTTCTCTCCAAAAATCACGAGGGCCGGACACTTGGTAACCGCGATGTCAGACTCCGGAGAATAATTAGCAAAATATATAAGCCACGGATTTGCATAGGCTATAATCTTCTTCATGTTTTCACCCAATGCTTTGGAATATGGATCACTTTCCGGGAATACACCTGAGGCATATTGCATAGCCTTATCAGTTTCTCCCCTACCGATAATATCATAGAGTTCAGGTAGAACCTCTGCATAGCGATCGGCTAAATCCCGGGGCACTCCGGATGCAAGCAGAGCATTTCTACTTTGGAAAGCGAGTATTTCTGCACCGCTGACCGCAGGGGCTCCAACACCGATTATGAAGTCAGGAATATTCTTGGCAGCAAGCATAAAGGAAATTATTGCTCCTTCGCTATGGCCGAGTACTCCTGTAGCTCCGAATCTGCCGGAAGTACGAAGAAATTCCACAGCTCCGGCAGCGTCATTTGCAAAGTCGGCAGTTGTTGCTGTTGCAACTTCGCCGGTAGAACCACCGGTCTGACGGTCATCATAGCGCAAGGAAGCGATACCTTTGCGGGCAAGATAGTCGGCTATTACTGCGAATGGCTTATGCCCGAATAGTTCCTCATCGCGATTCTGCTGTCCGCTTCCTGATACCATAACGACCACGGGCGTAGTGCTATCCGCTCCTTCAGGCACCGTAAGCGTACCGGCAAGGTGAGCATTGCCATCTGTACTGATAAACTTTACTTCCTCTTGACTATATGGGAATGGCGGGACGGGGGTCTGAGGGCGGGATAAACCGTTATCAGCAGAATGAGAAAGCTTCAGATTCAACGGCAGATTTACATTGCCCTGAGTAAACGTACCGGTCACATTACCGTCAGCGAGTGAGCCCTTATAGCGCATACCTATAGCAGGAACCCTCACTTCAATCTCGGTATCTGAGGCGGCAATTATTTCGACCGGGATACCGTATGCACCCTGATCAGGACTGTCAAGAGTAGCGGAGTATGCTCCATCCTTTTCCGAAATATTCAACACCAACGCCAATGACACTCCGGGGGCCATCTGCAGCTCGCCCTGCCAGCTTCCTGATGGGAAAGAGGCGTAAGTTGTACTGCATATCATTAACAGTGATGTGAGAAGTATTATTAGTTTTCTCATTATGCTCAGTTAATTAATATTTTTGCGATTTATAGGAAGTATATTTAATCCAGAAGTGAATTAATCCGTTGCTCCAGTTCGGGCTGAGAAATCAGCCCGACTGTCGTATCGGCAATCTTTCCGTCGGCAGTCATATAAACCACCATCGGTATACTTTCTACGCCAAATTTACGGGCAAGATCTTCATTTTCATCCACATCAATACTTACCATTTTCACTCTCCCCTCATATTCATCGGCCACCTTCTCAAAAATAGGGCCGAATTGCTGACAGGGTGGGCACCAAGTGGCGGAAAAATCAATCACTACAGGAAGGCCTTCGCCGTCGATGTCGTTAGATGACACTTTATTGCCTCGCACCTCACGATTCGCTTCTCCGCTATTATCAACGGACTTGGCTCCTCGCTCGGAACAAGCCGCACATATGAGCAATATAGCGGCCGCTACAAATAATATATGCTTAATTGAAACCATAATATTATTCAGCTTTTCCATGCTCAAGCATGAGAGTCATTGATGCTCTATCACACACTTCCGGAGGTACGAAATTCTGAATCGGACCGGGATATTGATACAGTGTATTGAGTCCAAGAGTTTCACGCATGGACGCATACTTGAGATAGGGACGTCCATTAAGATTGACAAGCGCTTTCTTTATGACCGGTTTCATGCAACCATTGCGCTTCTCCATATTCATCATCATGGTGATAGGAATACCTCCGGCAATCCAATCTTCGGTCTTGGCAGTTAGATTCCTTACGGATGACATATAACCTGTAAGACCGGCATTAATCAACATAGCCGCATTGAACCCGAGGGCGTAAGTATAGTCGGCATCGAAATTGGATGGATCAGCACATCGACCTTCATAACCGAAGAAGTGATGCTGAGTAGCAAATTTACCGGTATATTCGCCTTGTTGAGCCATCTCTTCAAGGCGCTTTGCCACCATCTCAGAGATAAGACTCTCCGTCTCAATGAGCGATACTTGTACATTGCCGTGGGAGTCGCGATCAAGACATAACTGAAGAGCAATATTCTTAGGAAGACTCTTAAATAGCTCTGCATTAACCGGAGAAAGATGAGCATGAATTGCGCGAAGCTTGTCAAGCTCTTCAAGACCCTCCAGCTCTGGCGCAAACTCAACAAGAATATCGTTGAGCTCCTGAATAAGCTTTTTCATAGAGGGAATAAATTCAATCAGCCCCTCGGGAATAAGCACAGTGCCGAAGTTCCATCCGGCTTTGGCGCGCTCAGTCACAATATAAGCAATCTGCGAGACAATATTGTCAAGAGTCATACGCTTTGCCTGAATTTCTTCAGAGATAATGCACATATTAGGTTGAGTCTGAAGTGCACATTCAAGAGCAATATGCGAGGCAGAACGTCCCATCAACTTGATGAAATGATAGTATTTCTTAGCAGAGTTACAGTCGCGCTGAATATTGCCTATGACCTCGGAATAAACCTTGCAGGCGGTATCAAATCCGAATGATGCTTCTATCCATTCATTCTTCAAGTCGCCATCAATAGTCTTCGGCACGCCAATCACCTGTACGTCAGCACCCTTCTCCTTATAATATTCGGCAAGCACTGCGGCGTTGGTATTTGAGTCATCACCACCGATAATTACGAGAGCTCGGATATTGAGCTCTTCAAGTATCTTCAGGCCCTTATCAAATTGTTCCGGCGTTTCGAGCTTTGTACGTCCTGAACCGATGATATCAAAACCGCCGGTGTTTCTATATTCCTTGATATATCCGGCAGTCAACTCCATGTATTGATGATTTACAAAGCCGGAAGGGCCCATAAGGAAGCCGTAAAGACGACATTCCCTGTTTATACTCTTTATACCATCGAATATACCACTTACTACATTATGTCCGCCGGGAGCTTGGCCACCGGAGAGAATAATACCTACATTAAACGGCTCTTCTACACGCTCCGGATGCTCATCGGCTACAAATTCCACCACCGGCATGCCGTAGGTGTAGGGAAACAGTTTTGATATTTCTTCGGTGTCGCCAACAGATTTAGTGGCCTCACCCATCTTGATTTTGACATTTCCCTGAAGACTTTTGGGAAGCCGAGGCTGATAGTTGGCTCTCAGCCGCTGCAATACACTCTTTTTCATTTACTAATACCTGATATTTTCCTGTAGTCTGAAATTGCTACTTATATTATTCAAATTGCAAAGATAACAAATTATTATATCATTAACGCTTGAAAGGTAAGTATATTCTTTTTCGGTCCAAACTTTTTAGTTATTTTTGCATTTGCATCTTCATATGATGCAAGTGCGGAAATATCAAAGGTTAAATCAAATTTACTGTGGTGATTATATCTGCATGACATTATAATTTACTATTAATCAAATCCCTTTAATTTATTGTAATACATCATGAAACGCTTCTTTATTCTTACTCTACTGCTTTGCCTTGTAATCCCGGTTTACGCGCAGATATTCTACAAAGTCATACCTAAAGACGGAGGGAAACCGTCATATCTGTTCGGTACACATCATCTGGCAAATCCGAACAAAATTCTTAAAGAAATACCGGAGTTTCAGAAATGCTTTGACTCCACTGAAGGCGTAGTAGGAGAAATCGACATGACACAGGGTATGATGCAGCTTGCCCTTATCGCCGGGAAATATATGAAAGCTCCGGCAGATTCTACGCTCTCAAAAATTTTTACACCCGCGGAATATGCTGAAATAGACTCTCTCTTTACGGCTGTGATGAGTAATTCCAAATCATTGATACCGATAAAACTGGAAGTGCTCGACAAGATGAAGCCGATGGTATTTTTACAGCAATGCTCGGGGCAGCTGGCCGCCGAGAGCTTTAAGGATTTTAATATATCGGAGCAGATTGACGCATATTTCCAAAAAGCAGCCGCAGCTAAGGGAAAGGATGTGATAGCTCTTGAGACCGCCGACTATCAGTATCAGCTCATCTTCAATGAGCCGATTGCAGAGCAAGCCAAGATGCTTATGGAATTTGTGAAGCACCCGGAAGATGCAGTCACAGAGACTCAAAGGCTCACAAAGGCTTATCTGGATCGCGATGTAGCAGAAATGCTGAGACTTATTGATGAAACAAAGCTCTCCGGCAATCTTGATGTGCTTCTGTACAGGCGCAATTCGGAATGGATGGCAAAACTTCCGGATCTGCTACATCAGCGACCGCTATTCGTAGCTGTCGGAGCTCTGCATTTATATGGTCCGGAAGGACTTGTGGAAGGGCTGAAAAAGTCCGGATTTGACGTAACGCCAATTTACTGATATCCAGATATATGAAGAGACGTTTTAAATAAATTTTATATAATTTTTGTATATTGAAGATTAATTTTGTACCTTTGCAACAACAAAAAATTAAAACATCTCTAAATTAAAAATAACAATGGAGACATTAGATGCCAATACATTTGATTCAGCAGT
>CAYNNV010000075.1:0-9269 GCA_964398625.1 uncultured Sangeribacter sp.
GCCGTCGCCGTCGCCGGCTATCTGCCATACTGAGAGTTCGGGACGAGTCACTTTTATACCGGTAGCTACTGCGGCAGCACGGCCATGGATAGTGTGCATGCCGTAAGTATTCATATAGTAGGGGAGTCGTGAGCTGCAGCCGATGCCTGATACCACTACGGTATCCTTGGGCTCGATGCCGAGTTCCGCCATAGCCTTGTGAAGCACGAAGAGGATGCCGTGGTCGCCGCAGCCGGGGCACCAGCGCACGCTCTGCCCGTTTTTAAAATCTGCTGCCGTGAGAGTTTTCTTGTTGTCTTCCATTGTCTTAGTCCTCCATAAGTTTGATTACTCCGTCAACCAATTCCTGCACCATGAAAGGTTGGCCTTCTATTTTGTTAATTCTCAGAATCTCCTTGCCGTCGGGCATGTGAGCCTGGAGATAGTCGGCAAACATACCTGTGTTCAGCTCAGCCACAATGATACGCTTGTACTTGGCCAGTTCCTTGACGGCGTGGCGTGGCAGCGGGTTGATATATCTGAACTGAGAGAGAGCTACAGGCTTGCCCATCTTGTTGAGTTCCTCCATAGCAGAGTAGAGGTGGCCGTAAGTGCCGCCCCAGCCTACGAGGATGGTGTCGGCATCCTTGTCGCCGAGGATAGTAAGTTCGGGTATGTCGTTGGCGATCTGAGCCACTTTCTCACGTCGGGTTTCCACCATACGGGCGTGGTTAGCGGGGTCGGTTGATATCACCGAGCTTTGGAAATCCTTTTCCAAACCGCCTACACGGTGCATTGCGTCTTCAGTGCCGGGGACAGCCCAGAACCGGCGCAGAGTCTTGGGATCGCGATCGTACGGACGCCAGCCGTTGGCAATCTTCTCGCGAGTCACCAGAGGCACCTTAATCTCGGGATATTCGCTGTCGTCAGGGATTCTCCATGCTGATGAGCCATTTGCGATGAAGGCATCGGTGAGCAGGATCACGGGAGTCATGTGCTCCATGGCTATGCGGCAGGCTTCAAAAGCCATGGTGAAGCAATCCGTGGGGCTCACTGCAGCGAGCACACAGAGAGGTGATTCACCGTTGCGACCGTAGAGAGCCTGAAGCAAGTCAGTCTGTTCAGTCTTGGTGGGCAGGCCTGTTGAAGGGCCGCCACGCTGCACGTCGATCACCACCAGCGGGAGTTCAGCCATCACCGCGAGACCGATACCTTCGCTCTTAAGAGCGAGTCCGGGACCGGAGGTTGAAGTCACTGCAAGATTTCCTGCGTATGAGGCGCCGATAGCTGAGCATACGCCGGCTATCTCGTCTTCCATCTGGCAAGCAATCACGCCGAGGTCTTTGCGCTTGGCAAGCTCGTGGAGAATGTCGGTAGCGGGAGTTATAGGGTAAGAGCCGAGGAAAAGAGGGCGGCCGCTCTTCTGTGAAGCCATGATCAGGCCCCAGGCGGTGGCGGTATTGCCGTCGACATCGGTGTAGATGCCGGGGCGCGCCTGAACGGTGTCAATGCGATAGGTGGGCATTGAGGAATGGGTGTTGTGACCGCAATCCCAACCTGCGCGTACTACCTTGGCGTTAGCCTCGTATATACCGGGCTTCTTGGCGAATTTATTCTTGAGCTGGCGGAGCACACTTTCAAGCGGACGCTCAAAGAGCCAGCATATCAGGCCGAGAGCGAGCATATTGCGGCTCTTCATCTGAGCCTTGTGGTCAAGGCCTGAATCTTCAAGTGCATGTTTAGTAAGAGTAGTGATGGGTACGAGCATCACTCTCTTCTTATCTATGCCGAGTTCGGCTATAGGGTCAAGAGTCTTAAACTCGGCCTTCTTGAGTTCTGACTCCTTGAAGGTGTCGACATCGCAGATGATGATGCCGTCGGGCTTAAGATACTTAAGATTGGTCTTTAGCGCAGCCGGATTCATGGCTACCAGCACATCAGCGAGGTCACCGGGAGTGTGTACGCCCGAGCCGATGTTTACCTGAAAGCCCGACACTCCTGAAAGCGAGCCCTGCGGGGCGCGTATTTCAGCCGGATAGTCGGGAAATGTTGAAATCTCATTTCCCTCCCCTGCGGATACATTGGAGAGAATGTTGCCGGCGAGCTGCATGCCGTCGCCGCTGTCGCCTGAAAATCTTACTACAATGTGTTCGCAAGTTTTCACGTTGGTACTTTCTAACATAGTTGTTCCCTTATGTAGTTTTATCGTAATAGACACTGTTAATTCGGACTCCACATCCTCTCCCGTCATGGAGAATCCGTGAATTCCACTGCAAAGTTCCGACTTTATTTCCACTTACGCAAATAAATCAACGGATTTGTTGATAATGAGTCGGCCTGTGGCCGAAGGTTGGCGGGTTGGAGAGTTGAGAGGGGATGCGTTTCTTCGCATCCGACGAGTCCGAACGCTCCGACTCGTCCGACGAGTCATAATGTCACCGCGGACGCGAAGAATCGCGTCCCTACGGATTGGGCAATCTCGTCCGCGCTGCGGACTCCGATTTCCGATATAACCCACGGAGTGGGCGACGGTATCATAAAACCACGGATGAAGTTCTGAAAGGACGTAATCCGTGGAGAGTTAGCTGTGGGTGAGACGGAGTGACGACAGAAAGATGATGAGAGGCTGCGCCAAATTAGATCTGACACAGCCTCTCTCTCTACTATTAAGAAAAACTATTAATTCATTCGAATCTTATTTCACGAATTCATATTTGAATGTCATGCCATCATATTCCTTATTAACCACTTTGTAGTTTTCGGGAGTATAGTAGATCTTTCCTGTTGTGTGATTGTATGCAATGCCACTATAATAGCCGCCATTGATAACAATATTTCCGACAGGCTGATCGGTATCATTGTCACCGGCAACTACGCAGCTTGTGCCCTGAGCGAGAGTGCTGTGAGTTTCTGCGCCATAGAAGTACCCGCTATTGAGGATAAACGTTCCGCCGGTAGAATATACTGCATAGAAAGGAGTCTTTCCGGGTTCTTTGTGGGTATAGTAGAGACCGCCGTTAACTGTTACTTCTGATAGTGCGATTCCTTCAGGAGTATTTACGTAAGTATTGGAAAGTGCGCCCTGGATACCAACTACGGTACAATTATTGATAGTAGCGGTGCCGGTGAAGCGTGTTGCGTAAGCCCACTTGCCTGTACCATCGCTGGAGGAAGAGAATGATTCAAGGTAGCTATCATCAATTACAACAGTAGAATTTTCTGTGCCGTTACCTCTTCTCATACCGCAAACAGTGAATTCGCCTGAATAGAGTTTAGAGTTCTTAATGGTGATATGGCACTCATTCTCATATTGGATAACTGCGGTATTGTTGGTTGCACCATGCTTTCTATAGTCCACAGCGTTGATGAGAGTAGCATCTTCAATTGTGAGATTGCCTCCCTGCATATAAATCAGTATTACTGATCCGTCGTCAGTAGGAATGGCATCCTCTTTATTTTCGAGGTCTGCTTCATTTGTGCGTGTTGTAGGTATTTCAGTAGGAGGAATATTCTTTAGAGTACCGCCGGAGATAGTGAGGTCGTTTGTAGTAACGATAGTACCATTGGTGGGAAGATAGAGAGTAGCATCGTCGGCAATATCAATTTGCTTAGGTGCGGTCATTACAAGATCTTCAGGAGCAAGGGTAGCAGCATTGAAGTCAGTCGGTATCTTGATAACGGTAGCATCGGGAGAGGTGATTGCTTTAGCAAGATCCTCAGCAGTTTCGGGAGTGACAACCTTTACATCGTAAGCCGGTTCGTTGAAGATCTTATCAATAGTTACTGTAACGGGGATGTTGCTTGAGAGGAGCTGACCATACACGTTGGTGCGGTAGTTCATCTTCACGGGCACGTTAGCGAGATTGATTCGGTCGCGGAGTGCTACGCCGTTGTTGAAGGTATCAAATGAGCCTTCAAGGAGTGAATTGTCGTCAGTATTGTCTTTAGCTCCAATGGTAGTGAGGAGATATACAGAGCAAACACCGCTCACGTCAGGCACTGAGAAGAGCTCATTTTTAGCGGGAATTTTTCCGCTGAGGTCAGTGATTGCACCGGCTCCTGTGGGCTCGGCATTCTCAGCTGTCATATCAAAAGTGGTAAAGATGCCATCGTTGATATTGAGCGTATATGTCAGGGCGGTGTTTTCGCCTGAGAAGGCGTCGATCACAGCAGCATTGTCAATGTCGGTGGAGCCGAAGTTGAGCTGTGCGAAAGCGCGGTAGAGAGTAGCGCTCACTTCCTGATTAGCAGTAGGAGTGATCTCTCCATAGTAGTAGAAAGCATCGTCAATCTCGTTGTTGGGGTTGATCTTTGTGTAGTCTACGCTGATCACGCCATTGTCGAAGCTTGAGAATTGAGAGGTGTTGTTATGAGCGTAGAAAGCTACGTTGTAAGTCTCGTTGGGGACGAGCTGAATGGTAACAGTAGCTTTATTCACTCCTTCGCCGAAAGCGGCTGTTGTGACATTTTCATAGATAGGCTTGCCGTTGGCATTGAATACGGTGTATACCAGCTCGTTGCACTTGAGAGTATCTCCGAGCGCACGAGTAGAGATACTTGGGAGCGTTAGGGTGACGTTGACTGTGCCGTCGCCGTTAGCCACAGCAGGATCGTCAGCCGAGCAGGATGCAAGGGCAAATGCAGCTCCGAGTATCAGGGAAGAATAGATAAATTTCTTCATGCTCTAAGTATTTTAGTAAAGATATTATATTAATTGTGCAAAATTACGAAAAATATTTTGATACGAGATGTGTGGATGTTAAAAACGAATGTTAAAAATGTTAAAGGCGGTTTTTGGCGGCCGGGGACCGCAGGGTGATATGCTGAAGGATTGACCGGGGACGCGATTCTTCGCGTCCCCGCTGATATTGAGATTCGTCGGACCGGTCGGACTCGTCTTTCGCGAAGAATCGCGCCCTACGGGTTGGCAATCTCAACCTTCGGGGCGAAGCCCCGACTTAGGTTATACGGGTCGGCTACGGTAGAGGGCGTAAATTACAATAGCCCAGAGCATAAGGAAGAGGCCGTCAATGATGATAAAGGGTTTGGCAGTGTGGCAAGTGAGCGCAAGTACAATATTCAGGATTGCTGCTAACACAACGAAGCACATTGATGCCACTCTTACCATGTGGGCTTGACGCGAATTAGTGCAGCAACCGGCAAGGGAGAGCATCAGAGCGAGCATAACTCCTGTGGCTATCCCTGTGAGCCACTGCATTCCTTCGCCGGCGAGGGATGAAGCAGCCCAGCCGCAAAGGGCGGAGGAAATTATGGTTATTGCTACCGGTATAGGTTGGAAGCGGAATATTTCATTCTTTTCCGTATTCTCCATAGGGCTGTATGATTATCTGTTTAGGAGAAGAATCTTATTTATTTCGGGCACATTGCAGGCCATCTCCCAGCCGGTCATCCCCGGGCGCCATACGAGGGTATTGTCGGAGATACTTCCGTTGGCCACGAGTTTTGTCATCTCGTCGTCGGTGAGCGGCCCTGCCTGGCGGTCATCGACCACGGTATACCATTGAGTGGCCTGAGCCGGTGCAGGAGCAAAGGCAGCCTGTCCTGTGGTACCGGCATTTACTCCAGGCACCAAAGTATTGTTCATGGCGTAATTCATGGTCTTAACCATCTGCTGGGCAAGCGACAGGCCAACACCAAATTCTATAAGTCGGTCTATTGAACTAAAATCGGTACTCATATTTAAAGTGTGTTAAGCAATTGATAATTAAGTGGGAATAGGTGGAGGCATTGAGCCGGGTGCCGCCGGAGCGGGGGGAGCAAGGAGCGCGGCCAATTCAGGCACTGATCCCATCGCTACCCATTGAGGCATACCGGGCGTCCATACGAGTGTGGCGGCATTAACCTGATTGGCTGCTACCATCTGCGCAAGCACAGGAGTGGTGTAAGGACCGAATTGCTGACCGTTGACTGCTACATAGTATTGAGTGGATGAGGATGCTCCCGGTATTGGTGGCGGTGCAGGAGCGGCATTTTGCGCGGTCTGCTGCCACTGATTGTTCATCGTCTGCCCCACATTATTAAGCATACCGGCCATCTGGTTGCCCAGCGCGCCGCCTACAGCCATGCCGGTCATAAGCTGAGCGGGGTTGAATCCTGATGTCCCTGTCGCGCCTCCAAAATCCGTGTTACCCATATTCTCGGCGGCAGTCTGCATGACGTCGGCCTGACGGTTGAGAGCATGAGCTCCGATAAACTGGCTCTCGGTGGTCAGGCGCTGAGCGCGTTGAGTCTCTTCGCGCTGTATGGCGAGAGATTCTTCGAGGTTGCGGGCATTTATGTCCTGCATATCTCGGAGGTTCTTATTGGTGATTTCTGCCTGCGTAAAGATATTGTCCTTCTGGAGGTTGGCTGTAATGGAGCGGAGTTCGTTGTATCCTTCCGAGGACTTGTCGATGTCAATGCGCGATATGTCGAGGCGCTTTAGAGTGACTCCGAAGTCTTCGAGGTCTTCAGCAATGCGGGGTTTGATAATATCGCTGATGTCATCAAGTCTGCTCTCAATCTGAATCACGGGGATCTGATGCTTATTAGGCACATTCATCACTTCCGACTTTATACGCCTGGTGACTGCATCCTTGATCTGGCGTTTCAGGTCATCAAGATTAAAGTCTATAAGCCGGTGAGTCTTTATGAATTTCTGAGCGTCGGCAATGTTGAAAGTGATGCTTCCTCCAACCGCCGTGGGCACTGCAAAGTCAAGGAATCGCGGGTCAAAGACGTCAAAGTATGGTATTCCGAAATTGATCTGAATGACACCGGCGAGATTGATGAAGTATATTTCTGCCTGAAATGGTGACTCGCCGCCGTAAGCGAGGCCTACGATGCTTGTGAGCACGGGGAAATTCGCAGTCTTGATCACATCGTCGTATGGGCCATAGATGAAGTCCTGCATGTGTCCGCTCTTCTGCCTGTATACAAAGACGGCCACCTCGCCGTCTTTTACACGCAGGCTACTTCCGTAGCGGATACTGTTTTCGCGCGAGGTGGAATTGACATCCTGATTCAAAGGACGCCATTTCCACACCAGATATTCCTTTTCGTCACAGCGAATCACATTCATGATGCCGCCGCCTTTACCACGTCCGAATAATCCCATTATACTTTGATTTTATATTTATTAGCAAGTGTATTTATCTCATTAAGAAGTTTTTCATCATCTGCCAGCACTACGCGTGCCTTTATCAGAATCTCCTTGCACTTCTTCAGAAATGCTTTTTCCACCGGAGTAGCCACCCATGATTTCTTGGCATTGGGCACACAATAAGCGAAGAAGTCAAAGAGGTCTTTTTTAGTGCCCGGAACCGGGAAATTTAGAATTGCATCAGCCTTTTTCTGCTGAATACCGGTGAATTTTAGAGCATCGGTAAGAGTCTCAAGTGCGGATTGATTGTCAATGTCGGCAAGGATTTTACTTAGTCTTTCAGTGGCCGAAGGGAAATAGGCGGTATCGTCAACCCGGTATTCATATCCGCAGTCGGGACACGAAGATGCAAGCGCTTTGATCAAGGCTCCGCAATGCGGGCATTTTGTCTTTTCCCGAATGCTCTTTTCGCTCACGTAGTGGTGTCCGGAAGTAGCAGCATTAGTATTTATCATCTCCTTCTGCTTAGTGGCGAGGTGATTGCGCTGCTGATAGAGGCGGGCTTCGAGAATCATTGTAAATTCATCCTCATCCAAACCTTCTTCCTGAGCATTGCGCATGAGCACACGCCGCTCCATATCGCTGATATGACCATCGGCCATGGCTGCGGCTATCAGAGAGTTCAGGCGTGGTGAGAGGATGTCGTTATCGGGAATGGGAGGAATGTCGGACTCATTGAGTTGATTGCTGAAAAGCGCGGATACCTGCGGCACAAGTCGCGCCGGTAGCCACGAAGTCATGCCTCGCGTAAATACATGGGTGTCCGGGGTGAGCCGGCCGGAGGCGATCATATCAACTAATGAAGTTCGGTCGTATGGACCGAAACACTTACCGTTAATCGCTATATTGACACTCAGGTCCTCTTCCCGGCCCGGGAGGGGCGGATGGTTGTCGCCCGGTTTTGTATTTCCGTCAAAGCGTTTTTTTAGTTTGTCCCATTGTTGCGCCATAGAGTCATCACTTTCATCATCAATGAAGTCGCTGACTCTGTCGGCTAAGTCTTTCATTCTGTCAAATAAGCCCATACGTCAATATGCCGGATAAATTTATTTCCACAAAGTTAATAATTTTTTTCTAACTTATTTGCGCCTTGGTGCGAGTCGGTCCGGATTAGCCTTTAGAAAGGCTTCCCATGACTTTGCTCCCTTTGCGATCTGTGGCTTTCGGCTTTCGTAGAAGTGGGTTAGGGCAACGGCGAGAGCATCGGTGGCATCAAGCACGGCGGGCATCTTGTCTTCACTGATATTTAGGATATGCTTGACCATCGTGGCCACCTGTTCTTTCGATGCGCCTCCCTGTCCCGTCACCGCCACCTTGACCGAACGCGGACTATACTCTGCTATAGGCACCTGTCGAGAAATGGCTGCTGCCATCGCTACTCCTTGAGCTCTGCCAAGTTTGAGCATGGATTGTACATTTTTTCCGAAAAACGGAGCTTCGATTGCCAGCTCGTCAGGGAGATATTGCTTCACCAGACTCACAACGCCACTATATATCCGCCCGAGCTTCATATAGTGGTCTTCCATTCGGGAGAGTTTAAGCACCCCCATCACTATAAGCTCGGGAGAATTGCCGTTGATACCGATTAGAGCGTAACCCATCACGTTGGTGCCCGGGTCAATGCCCATGATGATTCGGTTATAGTCCATATCAGAGTGGAATGTTTTCGAGAACCGTGGAGAAGCAGATTTCCTCGTTGCTGAAGTGCCGGTACAGTTCGGCGAGAGCCGGAGTAAGAGTTGATTCTCTCCATTCATGGAGCTCTGAGAGGCTGTCGAAGTGCATCTGAAGAGATACATTCTGAATATCCGGATCAGCGGTACCGGCACCGCAAATTTCTGCTACACGCAGTAGACAAGGCTGGCCGGCGCCGTCGTCACTAACTGCCGGTATCAGGCGTGTGCGCAGATAGGTTATCATTTTGGAAAATTCACTTGAGGAGACTATAAATGCGGTGTTGCTGATATACTTAGCCATAGGGGAAGAGGGATGAAAAAAACGGTATGCTTTTGCAAACATACCGCCAAAACAAAATTATGAAAAACATTCAACGCAAAATGCTTCTGCAGCATTTTTTTTGAGCCTCTTGTCGGATTCGAACCAACGACCCCGAGATTACAAATCACGT
>CAYNNV010000076.1:0-9163 GCA_964398625.1 uncultured Sangeribacter sp.
TTAGGACGAGAGATTTTCATTCTCTAAAGAGCAGTTCGACTCTGCTATGGGGTACTCACGATAGAGGCTTTGTCAAACCGGATTTGACAAAGCCTCTTTTATTTTTCATACCCACAATCATCCGGTCCTCAGTCAATCCTTCATCCGCACCCTCTTGCCACCTCGCTCAACCTTATCAACCTCATTAGACTTTCAACCGTTCATCCTTCGGCCTTTGGCCGAGGAATGGTTTGAAATGGATTAAAAAATATTTTGCTGTTCCAAAAGGAATTACTAATTTTGGCTGAATAAATACAACGGCATTATGAAGAAATTTTACTTACCGGCGCTTGCACTCCTATCGTTTGCAATAATGACAGGATGCTCGGGCAATAACAAGGAGGTGGTTAAAGAAACTGTAGTAGTAATCTCGGAACAGCCTGCACCGGCAGCCGAACAGACTCCGACCCCGGAACCAGCTGCTGCTCCCGCTCCCAAACCTGCACGATCGGTTGATTCGGGTCCGATTCGACTGACCGGCAAAGTAGGTGGCAAATATGGAGTAGTAATGGATATGGACCTTTCAAAAGGTTATGGTTCATATTATTATACCAAGATGGGTCCAAATGCAAAGCTTGTTCTTGACGTATATTATGACCCTTCAAGCGGATCACTGAACCTGACGGAATATAATGACAACGGAGAAGTAACCGGCACTTGGTCAGGACGCATCAACTCATCGTCATACCGCGGACAGATGGTGAACTATAAGGGCACAACTTATTCCTTCAATCTTCCGGTGACATTTAAATAACAGCTGCGACAAAAGCGCAACTTCCTATAATCCCTATATATTATTTCTGAAGATATGGCAGGAGGCGGTCAATCACCGTCTCCGGGCTTATCATCTGCATACATCTGAGATCGCCGTGGATACACGGCTTGTTGCCGAATACGGAGCACGGACGGCATGGTAAATCAACTCCTATGGCATTAGCTGCCGATTGTCCGATTCCGCTGAAGCCGGCGTATGGGTGTGTAGCGCCCCAGATGCTCACCACCGGGACGGCAGCCAGCGAAGCAAGGTGCATATTTGCGGAATCCATTGACAGCACTACGTCGCAGCAACCAAACAGGGCCAATTCTGAAGCGAATCCCAGTCGCAGCTCAGCCATATTCACACAGTGGTGATACTTGGAAACCCACCCGGCAAGCACCTTTTCTTCCTCCTCTCCGGCTCCGAATAGAAAAATCTTGACGTTGGGCAGAGCAGCGATCTTCGCCACCACATTCTCCATTAATTCAAGCGGATAGATTTTGCCGGGATGCTTGGCAAAGGGGGCTATTCCAATCCAGCGTTCATCGTCGCTTTTTGGAGCGGTAGCAGCTGAAAAAGATGAGGTATCGGGAGGAATTGTTGAAAAAATTCCGTGGAAAGACTCCGCAGATGAAAGATTCAGTGTCGCAAAGACATCAGCATATCTCATGCCCATCTCCCTGAGCGGCTTCATAACCTTGCCATCGGCTCGGGTGAGCGCACGACGCTCTGCACGCCCCTTATGAAGCGACGCAACTTTTATCCCCCTCAGGCGCGCTGCAAGCGATATTAGTCGCGAGCGGATCACTGAGTGGAGATCAGCCACGGCATCAAAGCGATATTTCCGTTGCAATTCTGAAAAAAGCCGAAACATACCGCCCACACCCTTATAGCTGTCTGTGGAGATTCCTAACACAGTCAGGTTGTCAGGAGGATTAACAGCAATCTGAGCTGTATTCTTGCGGGTGACGAAGATAAATTGCACTCCGGGATTAGCAATTGCCGCTCTATAAGTTGCAGCGAGAGCCATGGCTACATCACCGATAGCAGAAAATCTGATAGCGAGTACAGTCTCCGGCCTTTTATTTTTTACCATAGAGCACCGGGTTTGTGTCCGGATCGTTGTAAAGCTTCATCTGGCGATATACCTTCATATATTTTCGACCGGCCGCGATATCATCAAGGAGGGAATCAATTGCGGCGGTGAGATCATCGCGCTGCTCAAGGAGCACGGCAAGCTTACGGCGCGCATTTGCGCGGTGAGCCTCGTCGGTATCGGTGCGCTCGGCTTGCTCCTTCATGTGCCAAATCTTGAGGGCAAGGATTGAGAGACGATCTATCGCCCAAGCCGGTGATTCGGTGTTGATGCTCGCCTCGGCCAGCGGCACTACGTCGGCATAAAGATTGCGAAAATATGTATCAATCTCTTCCACAAGGTCAGTACGATCCTGATTGGAGGCATCAATCCTGCGTTTGAGGGCAAGTGCCTCAACAGGATCAATATCCGGGTCGCGGATAATATCTTCGAGATGCCACTGCACGGCATCAATCCAGTTTTTACGATATAGAATATCGTCGAGAGAGTTCTCGGGAAAACGTGCCGGACGCGGGGCGTCGACATTATCGTTGATATGATAGTCAGCCACGGAGGCATCGAAAATCTTATTGGCGTTGTGGGCAAATTTCATGTCTGAATATATTTTTTGCAAATGTAATGAAAATAATCCTATCTTGGAAAAAAATCGGGAATGCGGAGAATTAGCAGAATTGGCGAGCAAAGTTTTTCACTGCCTAAGTTTGGCAGTAGACAGCGAGCAAGAGTTAATATTAGTTAAAATAAAGGTCCATATATTATGGATATTTCTCTGATTATCAGTGCACTGTCAAAGTGTTAAATTATGAAGATAAAAAACGGGGGCTTTTTTCAGCGTGATAAGGGATAGTAACTTTGCATCGACAAAAGAAACCAATCGTAAATGCTATGAAAAAGAAAAATGAAAAAGACTGCCAAGAGCAGCCGGAGGAAATGAAGCCTGCCGCCATAACAACCGAAGCTACCGAGGTAATCGAAGCTACCGAAACAGAGAAAGCCGAGAGCGTAACAGTGACACTCACGCCGGAAGCACTTGAAGAGAAGCTGACTGAAGCCTATCTTAAAGGTCTCAACACAGCTATAGAAGCCAAGATGCTTGAAGATATGAAGGAGCTGTCAGCCACTCAGTCGCTACCGATGAGCGACGGCGACATTAAGAGCCTTGACACTCTGCTGCGCGGACGCCGCTCAGTCTGGGACAGTATCTGAAGCCAATCCCGTATTTAATCCTCGCTGACCGAAACCAAAAAGTCTTATCTAATCCTTGAAAAGCACAATTCAAACTTAATTAATTACTTAACTCAAAAAATCTTAATTAAATGGAAAACAATTTTAATCTCGCTACCGGCTCAGCCGGAGGTAATCACATCTCAGGAGGAGTACTCACTACTGAAGCCGCACAGACAGGCTCTCCATCGCTGCTTCGCAATGCCATAGACAGCGCTATAGTGAAGATACGCCCTATGGCAACTCCGCTCGACCAAATAAGCCGTCTCGGCCACGCCCGTAAGGTGGACTCCATGGAGGTGGATTATTACTCTGTAGATACTCGTGAGGACAAAATGGACGTAACGGCAGTAAAGGGCACAGGCGACTATTCGGGAGAATTGACCGTATCGCTTCCGGGGAATATAGAGCCGTCGGAATCACTCGCCTTCTTTGATACTGCAGGGGAAGCCCACGTGGCCTATGTGGTCAGCAAGAACAACGCCAAGCTTACTGTGGCTACACCCGAGCCCGGTGTGCTTCCTCTGCTTGATCCTTCGCGCAAGGCAGTAAGAATGGGGCGTGCGGCCACACAGCTCGACGTGCAAAGCCCCCAATTCTCAGTACTCCCCCGCAAGCGCTCCAACCTCTGCCAAATCTTCAAGATGCAGATAGAGCAAAGCACCGTTATGAAATTATCTCATAAGGAGATAGGTTGGGACTTCACAGACCAGCAGGAAGCAGCTGTCTACGATATGAGGCTGGGTATGGAGAAGCAATTTCTATTTGGGCGCAAAGGGAAGATATTTGATAATGTTAAGGGAGAAAATGTCACCCTGACAGAGGGTATTTGGCATCAAGCCGGAAAGGATATTGAAGTCACGCTCGAAGGATTCGGCTCCGATGAACTTGTAGATATGCTACGCGTGGCCTTTACGGAAAATTCCGGTAGCCGAAGGAAGGTGCTAATTGCCGGTTCAGAGCTTATAGCAGCGCTCAACAAGATAGAAAGCACTCACGTGATCACTGCGCGTGACCAGGTGACCGCTTGGGGCATAGACTTCTCAGTACTTCAGTCTAAATTCGGGAAGCTCTTCGTGGTATTCTCAGATATATTCGACTCTATGGGAATGCCGACTGACGGAATCATCATTGACCCGGAATATATTCAGAAGCACGTCTTTATCCCCTTTACGGCGGAAAAACTTGACCTTCGCGGCTCAGGACAAAGAAATACTGAAGCCACGGTTCTTACCGAGGCATCATGTCTCACCCTTCGCTATCCGGAAGCACACGCAAGAGTGAAAGGCGTATAAGCTATCAAAATCCAACTCGGGGCGGTGGAGGTCAGTGATAAACGCGGCCGTCACCGCCCCGAAAGTTATTACTTGAATCATAAAAAAACTATTTAGTGATGTTGAAGACATTTACACGAAATGAGATGATAACCTACTGGAAACGACGCCTCGGACTCGGGGCGCTCAACAACTCAGGCGAGACTACAGATTTCGGAGGTCTTGACAGTATGCTCGCTATGGATATTGACGTATGGTATTCTGATCTTCTTCGGAAAGGCGATCCGGCATTGTTACCTCAGCGCGATTTCCCGGGTATATTGGGGGTATGGCTTGATGATACCTGCGTAATGGTGCGTTTCCCTAAGGATGGTAGCCGCTTCCTCTCGCTGAAAATGGCCGGATGGGATGCGCCCTTATTCACTACAGTAGATCCGGCATCGGAGACTGCTCGACGCCAACGCTCTCCTTATCTGCGTGCCACCAAGTGCGCTCCGGTGGCTATCCGCATAGCCGGAGGGCTGATAGTCTATGGCGTAGACTCACGAGAAAACGGCGGAAACCAAGTGCACGAGCTGATTATGACAGCCGCCCCTTCTGACGGTACTTTTCAGCTCGACCCGTCACTGCTTGCCGATGCCTCTCTTCCTACTTTCGGCAGTTAGAATAGTCTCGGGATTAATTATTTACCTAAATATCTTATACAATGACACTTAAAAAAGATAAATCACTGGCAGGCAGAACTCTCGAAGCATGGAACTCACTGAGCGGATTCAGGCAGAGGCGTAGCCGATTAAAAGGATTTGCCTACGGACGACAATGGGACGATGAAGATCCGGTACCGACCGGTAAACGACTTACCAACAATCTTATCCGCCAACTGCTGAAGAGTGTGATCGGGCGATGGCTCTATCTTCAGCGCAAAGAAGAGAATGGAAGAAATAAGGATAAATTATATCATGATGCAAGAGCACTTGAAGAATTTCTGATCTCCGGCTGTGCCCTGCAACGGCTTGAGAGAAGAGGGGGAGAAGTGAAGATTAGCAATATCTCTCCTGACCGGTTGTTCTTCAACAGTTTTTCGGAAGCTGACGGTACTGATGCTCAATTTATCGGGATTCTGCATGACCTCGACCTCCATGAAGTGATAAGGAGATTTTCGGAAGGTGATCCTGAGCGGGCTATCTCTTTAGCCACATTGGGGCGCGAAATGAGCGCGCCCGTTTTCACAGCCGAAGGAGAGAATATAAGTTTCAGCCAACCCTCTCGTAACGATACGGTGAGAGTGATTGAGGTGTGGGAAAGGGAGACTCGCATCTCAATCCTTGCGCATGATCGCGATTTCGGCCAGTACTTTCGTCTGCCGGCATCGCGCGAGCTGAACCGTATGCTAATATCTATCCATAGAAGACGCATCAAGCACGGGCTGAGAGGTATAAGGACTGCCGCTGCCATTACATCAACAATGCGCCACACATGGCTCACTCCGGAGGGCGATGTGCTTTCCACGCGACTTATGCCCCATGATGAGCCGCTACCGCTGGCACTCCGGCTTTATCCCTTCATTGACGGGGAAATTCATTCCCTTGTAGAAGATGTGACGGGACAACAACAGTGCGTGAATCGTCTTGTCACTCTGCTTGACAGCATACTTGATGCCTCAGCAAAGGGTGTGCTTCTCTTTCCTACGGATCAACTTCCGGAAGGATTCACATGGAGCGACATGAGGCGGATATGGGCTTCTCCGGGCGGCATTCTTCCTTACAAGCGGACATCAAAGACCGTGGCTCCAAAACAGATTTATTCATCGGGGAGCAGCTCGGGAGCTGCAGATATGCTCAATCTTCAGCTTAAGCTATTTGACGAAATCTCCGGTATGACTTCGGGCATCAGGTCAAGAGGTGGAACAACAGGAGCTGAAGCTATGCGTCTGGAGATGGAAAACAGTACGGTCTCCATGCTTGACCTTCTCGGAGCTTTCGGTATGTTTATTGCCCGGCGCGACAAGATAGCCCGCCTCCTCAATGACAAGGGGATATGACTTTAAGCAGTTATTAAAATTTATCAATGCTATAATTATTATCTATTTAATGAATTATCTATTTAATGCTATGAATAACACAAAACCTTACGAAACAATACCGGCAGAGCCTATGTATCTGTCGCACCGGCAGGAAGGAGCGAATTTCTCACGCCTCGGCAACGGTACATTTCTGCCGGTGACAACTTCGATGACTGCCGTTGCCATGAATCTGCGCCACGACCGCGAGGGAATACTTGAGGAAGCAGCGCCGGCCATGAATGCAGGTACGCTGGTGCGCGAGCCGGTTTGTACCGATAGCCGCGACGGAGCACTTATTATCTTCACTCAAGATGCTAATGGCACTCTCAGAGAGGAAATTAAAATAACTGATGGTGGAGAGAGTGAATTGACTATGCGTGTAATATGCACACTTCAGGGAAGAGTGACCCACGCTACTCGTTCAGGCAACTATCTGGTGCTTCTTCTTGACGACGGCACTCTTCATTTTCTATATTATGATTCTGATGGCGGCAGCTACAGCTCTCTCGGAGCTCTTCCGGAGAATGGGGTGCTTAGCATAGAGGCTTGCAGTGAGGTCACCAAAGAATCTCCCGTTGAGGAGGTTACCTTCAATCCGCCGGTGAGTGATATGCGTGCCGGAATTCCTCTGAAAGTTGTAGCAGACACCGGCACAGCAACGCGTAAAGCCTACGAGCGGGTCTTTTCCGATCTGCGCCTCACGGGGCGATGGGTGCAGCCTGTGGCCGTGCGAATGGGAGTGAGGCTAAAGGACGGTACGCTTCTCTCTCTTTCCGAGCCACAGATTTCTGACCGCACCATGCAGGGTCGTGACCGTACGGGATTGCAGGCTCTTTATTCCGAAAGTCGCGGAGGATGGATGCAGACCTCAGGCACATCAGCGGTTGAAGCTGAAGGATATATGCTTAGGATAAGTGCGGATCTTAGTAACTATGGCGCATGGCTGCCGCTGGTGGATAAGGTGGAAATATATGTGGCTGACGAGGTAGACCCGTTCACATCGAATCTTGCCAATGTGGTATTTGAACAAAGCAGCGGCAAACTGATGGTGACGTGCGCCGGTATGACAGCGTCCGAACATCAGACCGCTACCCTTAATGCTCCTTGGCGATTGGTGGCCACACTATCTCCGACGGCAGGCGCAACAGTGATAGGGCGACGTCTTCCTATTCAGTTTTCAGAACCTGATAAAGAGGTAGCAAAGAATTCCTCGGCAACCACAGGGAAAATAACTGTAATGACCGGGCACGGGGAATTTCTACATTATTATGACGGAGAAGCTCTTCATACAAGTCTGCGCGGGAATCCGCTGGCTTCTGCCTGGAATACTCCGTTCAGTTCGCGGATTCATGCTATATCGGCACAGACCGTGGGCGGCGGTGCTTATACCCGTCAGTATATCTACGCTTTCAGTAATTGCGGAATATTCGCCGTGACGCATGATTACGCAGGGCATCATACAAACTGCCGACCGATATGGCCTGATGGGGTGACTGATGCGCGGCGAGTGGTGAGTACTCCATGGGGAGTGTGGTGCCTGACAGACTGCGGCACACTTCTCTGTATCCGCGATGCGCAATGTGAAGACGTGCTTCACAGCCTTGCGGGTTGCGGGGCACTGGCATGGAATTCCGCTACCCGCGAACTTTGGCTTACCCCCTCTGAGACCACCGGGAGCGGTGCCTGGGGATGCTCTATGACCATACGCGCAGATCTCGCCAAGAGAGACCGGTGTCCGGCTACACTGCGGAGCTGTATTCCCGAAAATCTGCTTGCCCGTGACGGTAGAGTGATAGGGTATCATCGGCAGGGTCCGATATGGCGTATTGTTGATGCTGCGCCTGCAATTCATAATTCTGCCGGCGGTACGCGACCTGATACTCTATGGGTTAGCAATCCTATTGAGACGGAGTGCAGGAGGCTTACCGACGTGGACTTCGGTATCTACGGCAAGGAATGTAATGCCGTGGTGAGTGTAGCGCTTGATTCTCTATTCGGAACGGGTGAATCTTATGATGATGCTTACAGCATGCTTCCGAACGACTTCAGCATCTTCCGCCTGAAAAGTGCTCGCTGCGAGGGTGAACGCAAAGCGCCTACAGTGCTGAGAGTGCTTCTGCCCGGAGGAAGGAGTCTTATGCCCTCACGACGCAACCGATTAGTATGCTATATGCATGGCGCCCCGGGCCGATTTACGGGGTTGAGGCTTCACCGTATCACCATGCGTCGCGGAGAAAAGGTGATGCTGTAGGGCTGACGTTTAAACTTTTTGCGTCGGCAAGGTGTTTAAGTATTGATATTAATATTATGAATTAAACACACAGAATTATGAAAACTTGTAAACATCCCATTCTTGCACACGTTATCCCCTGCTTAGTTCACACCGGCCTTATGGTTGCTACATTGGCAGTGAGCTGCGAGACTCTCAAACGTGTACGCAAGACACGCCACGAAATCAAGAAATTTGAACGTCCGCTTGAGCTTCTTGAAGCTGTACGGATACTTCGTGAAGAACATAAAGAGCGTAAAGAACGCAAGGGAAATAAGAAGTAAACAAATTGGTAACAATTACCCTAAGGGTGCATTCTGACTGAAGGATGCGCCCTTATTTTATTCCAACCTGAATGAGAGTAGAGGATTGAAGCATATTTGGTAAATTTAGGCCTAATTGTAAAAAAGTAGGATGAAATCGCTGTAATTTATTGTGGGTC
>CAYNNV010000077.1:0-9095 GCA_964398625.1 uncultured Sangeribacter sp.
TTGTTGAGATCTTTCTTCATCTCTTCGTCCACGTCTTTTGCAACTCCGAGTTCATGCTTAGTTACAAACTTTAGGAGTGACTTCTGGTCCAGTTCTTTGAATTTATCACGAGGTGCGCCGCACTGGGGGCACTTTTCGGGAGCTTGTTCACCTTCTGCTACATAGCCACAGATGGTGCAAATCCATTCTTTTGCCATATTATCAATAATAGTTTTTTTATGTTTAGATAATTTGAGTTTTATTTGATAACAAATGAGCAGGTGATTATGTTCGGTGTTGACTGCATTCTTGACAAATTATATTTGCAACAAGCTGGAATTCTGCTGTATGGACAGGTAAGTTTGAGCGAATTTGAGATATTGTGGATGGTGATAAGGAGAAATTGGAGATACGGCCGCACTTCGGGCATCGGGCATGACCGTGGGCTTTTGTAATAGTGTCGTAGCGCAACGGTTCCCCTTCCAGACTCAAGGCTCGGATTACGCCGTGCTCGCGAAATGTATGCAGCGAATTGAATACTGTGGCTCGCGAAAGGTCAGTCATATTTGCTTTTTCTCGCAGGGCGGAGTATATCTCATCAGCAGTGAGATGCTCGCTGCTGTTCAGCATATAGTCAAGTACGGCTACGCGTTGATATGACGGCCTTATGCCTCGGCGGTGAAGTATGGAGATAGCTTCGTTCATAGTTTAGTTTAATTTTGAGTAGCCGGAATTTGAATGACTACTTACCGGGGTACAAATTTACCTAATTATCAAAATTAATCATTATCTTTGCAATGGAAATCAGTTTTTTCTTTTTTATGGCTACGGATTTAGTGCGTATTATTGACCGTTTAGACTGTTTCCTCGCTGTGCATCAGCTTAGCGACCGCCGGGCTTGTATTCTTGCCGGTCTCTCCAATGGTGTGATAGGGAAAGCCAGGCGTCAAGGGAAAGATATTTCGGTAGCCTCTGCTGAGAGGATTCTCGCGGTATTTCCGGAATTGAGCCGTGATTGGCTTATCAACGGCGAAGGAGAGATGTGGAGCCGTAATGAAGGGGCTGTGAGTTGTGCGCCTTGCGATGGTTTTACTGATGTAGCTTCTGCACGTGATAAATTGCAGCATCACCAATCACTCAAGCGTGCTGTTATTACTCTCAAAGGTGGTAAAGGAAGACTTCTGGCTGCTGTGAGTGGCGGAGCTGACAGCGTGGCGATGTTGCTGATACTTCTTGCAGCCGGAAGGGAAGTGACGGTGGTTAACTGTAATTTTCATCTTCGTGGAGCTGAAGCAAACCGAGATAGTAGGTTCGTAGAGGAATTGTGTCGACACCTTGGGGTGGAATTTATATCTTTGGACTTTGACGTGGAGGTCTATAGAAAGTCGCATGCTTGTTCTCTTGAGATGGCTTGCCGGGACTTACGCTATGAAGCCTTTCGCAGGATACTGAAAGATAGGAAATTAGTGCGTATAGTTACGGGGCATAACGCGGATGATCAGGCAGAAACGCTCCTGCTTAATCTCATGCGTGGCAGCGGTATTGCAGGCCTTAAAGGTATGGAGGCTGATAATGGTGAAATTTTGCGTCCGTTGCTTGGAGTGCCACGCAGTGAGATTAATGCATGGCTCGCTGAGTGCGGACAAGGATTTATGACGGATTCTTCCAATCTTATACCTGATGTAGACCGAAATTTTTTGCGGTTGCGGGTGATTCCTTTACTTGAAGAGAGGTGGCCTGAAGCTCGAAAGTCGCTTGTGGTGACGGCGCGCAATGTCGCAGGAGCACTTCCATATTATAGACGAGGTATAAAAATGTCGCTTTCTGACCCTCGTTTGCTTTCCCGAGAGGCTTTATGCATAGAGAGAAAACCCGAGGCTCTGCTCACTTTGGTACACGAATTTCTTGCTCCTTACGGTTCGTCAAGAAGTATTGACGCGGAGGTGGCTTCATGTGCCGCTAATTCCTTGCCTTCCGGAAAAGTATGGAAGTTAGGAAAGGGGATGGCTGTGACTTGTAAGCGCGGTCTTTACATTGATTTGCCTGCGCCCGCTCCTCGTGTATATTCAGAAAAAATAAATACATCAAAATTAACTGTAGAGGATGTGCTTGAGATGATGAAGCGTGATGGCAACGACGCTTTCTATTCCACAAATCCTCATTATACCTTCACGCTCCGCACTCCCAAGCCCGGGGAAAAGATGCAGCCGATGGGTATGCGTGGCAGTCGGCTAATATCAGACGTACTGGCAGATGCTGACATTCCGGTCACGCTTCGGGCCACATATCCCGTACTGGCTGACAGTGTCGGCAACTGTGTCTGGTTGCCGGGAGTGCGCCGTTCTGCGCTGCACATGATAAATCTGTCTATCGTGCCGGAAGAGCTTTACCGTTATACACTTAATAAATCTGCAAAACAGTAATCGGCAACCCGTAATAATTGATAGGGTATGGTGTGAAATAATTGTCAATAAATGGAATTGTTAGGAGTTTTTGTACACAATCGTATGAACTTTCTGTCTGATTTTCTCCTTTTTAAAAGAAAGTTTGGTTTTTTCGGTAAAAGGTATTAACTTTGCATTTGATTTGAGGCTGACACGGCTCTGATAATTTGTAGAAACTGCCGTGATTTATCACCTGAAATTCTGTGCAATATTTTCCGTGCGTCTGCTTATTGAAGCAGCAAATTCCGGATAAATCTTCACTTATAATCCAAATTTAATATTTCTACTATTCAATTTATTTTATTTGTATAGCATGCTGCCACTCTTCATATCGTGACAGTGGCTTGAATGTGCAGGCTGTGCAAATAGTTAAACAGAATTTTCAATCCCTTCTCAAAATATGTATAATATAAACCAATTGTATGCCATGGATGAGACTGAGTTGCGTCAACTCGCCTCGGAAATGGGTATGAAAAAATCTTCTTCTGCCGACCGACGTGAGGTGGAATACTTTATCCTCGATAATCAGGCTGTTAATGTAGCTAAAGAGGAGGCCGGAAAGGCAGCTGAAAGGAAAAAGACCACTCGCACTCGACGCACAACAAGACAAAAAAATGAGAAGCCTGACAGCACTTCGACAGAGGCAAACGAGAAAGTGAAGGATTCCGAAACGGTTGTGGCCACCGAAGGTGAGGCAGAAGAAAAAACGGTTCAAAAGAAGCGGGGGCGCAAGCCAAAAGTTAAGACTGAAGAAGTGCCTTCAACTGAAGTAGAGGTTTTAGCTGATTCAAAGGTTGCCTCTACGGAATCTGCTCAGGAAGAAACTGCTGCTCCCAAGAAACGAGGCCGCAAGCCAAAGGTAAAAGTAGAAGAAACTCCGGCCTTGCCGTTTGAGGAAGGCCCGACTTCGACTGCCGATATTGTTGACAATCTTGTTTACCTTCCTGTAGTAAGTGACGAAGCCAATGAGCAGAAGCCGAATAATGCACCTGAATCTGCATCAGAAATCAAGGATGAGGCTAAGAGTAAACGCGAAGGTGGTCCGTCGCTTGATTCCTTCTTTCCTAAGGCGGGTAAGAAGCACGAGCGGGAACGTGACAAAAATAATAGTAGTAACAACAATAACAATAATAATAAAAACAATCAGCAGCGTCAGAATCAGGGAGAAACTCACGAGCTGAATAAACGTCAAAAACTCTATGACGGCCATATACAACTCAATGAGCCGGGAGCTAACTCTCAGATCCGACAGCCTAAAAATAAGAAAAAGAAAGGACCTCAACAACTTCCCGGCCCGGCTTCGATGTTTGACCTCGAAGGTATTGTTACGGCTCAGGGAGTGCTTGAGATCATGCCCGACGGTTATGGATTTCTCCGTTCTTCGGATTATAATTATCTCGCATCTCCTGACGATGTTTATGTGTCGCAGCCACAGATCAAGCAGTATGGTCTTAAGGCCGGCGACGTTGTGGAAGGGGGCGTGCGTCCACCTCGCCCCGGTGAGAAATATTTCCCGCTTTCCAATGTCACCAAAGTGAATGGCCTGTCGCCCGAACAGCTGCGCGATCGTGTTGCCTTTGAGCATCTTGTGCCTCTCTTCCCTGATGAGAAATTCAATCTCACCGGAGGCAAATCATGCAATATTTCTACTCGAGTTGTGGATATGTTTGCGCCTATAGGCAAGGGACAGCGTGCCCTCATAGTGGCTCCTCCAAAGACCGGTAAGACGATATTGCTCAAGGATATAGCTAATGCTATATCGGAGAATCATCCCGATACATACATCATTATGCTCCTTATTGACGAGCGCCCCGAGGAGGTGACCGACATGGCACGCAGTGTCAATGCCGAGGTAATAGCGTCAACCTTTGATGAGCCTGCGGAGCATCATGTGAAGATTGCAGGCATCGTGCTGGAAAAGGCCAAGCGTCTGGTGGAGTGCGGCCACGATGTAGTGATAATGCTCGACTCTATTACACGACTTGCAAGAGCTTATAATACAGTCTCTCCGGCATCGGGCAAGATTCTTTCGGGTGGCGTGGATGCAAATGCTCTGCAACGGCCCAAGAGATTCTTCGGTGCGGCCAGAAATATTGAAAACGGAGGTTCGCTTACAATTATCGCAACCGCTCTGACCGAGACATCGTCAAAGATGGATGAAGTGATTTTTGAGGAATTTAAAGGCACGGGCAATATGGAGCTTCAGCTCGACCGCAAGCTCTCCAATAAACGCATATTCCCGGCTGTCGATATCATTGCTTCATCTACTCGCCGCGATGACTTGCTTCTGCCGCAGGAGGTGGTCAACAGGATGTGGATTCTCCGTAATTATCTGGGTGATATGAATTCTCTTGAAGCGATGGAATTTATTAAGAAGAGAATGGAAATGACCCGGAACAACGAGGAATTGCTCGTAACTATGAATCGCTGATGGCTAAGGGTATACAGAAGACCAACGCTGCCCGCTTACTTGACGGCGCCGGTATAGCATACGAGCTGGTGAGCTACGAAGTAGATCCTAACGACCTTGGTGCCCAACATCTTGCGGATACTCTTGGCGAGGATGTAAGGCAGGTTTACAAGACACTTGTGCTCTGCGGAGACCGCACCGGTCACTTTGTATGCGTAGTGCCCGGAAATACCGAGGTTGATCTTAAGAAGGCCGCCAGGGTATCAGGAAATAAGAAATGCGAGATGATACCCATGAAGGAGCTGCTTCCAACTACCGGCTATATCCGCGGAGGGTGCACTTCAATTGGTATGAAGAAGCCATTCCCCGTATTTATCCAGCAGGACTGTCTCGACTATGAGAGGATCTACATCTCAGCAGGCCAGAGGGGGCTTCAGTTATTTCTTGACCCTCGCGATTTGATAAGCTACACCAAGGCCACGATCGCTGATCTCACTCTTAGTGACAATAAAGATGAATAACAGCTTCGGAGAAATATTTCGGCTTTCCACCTTTGGTGAATCTCACGGCTCGGCCATTGGCGGAGTGATTGACGGCGTGCCTCCCGGAATACCTGTTTCTATGGAAAGAGTAGCCGGAGCCATGCAGAGGCGACGTCCGGGAAAGTCGGCGACTGTCAGTGCAAGAAACGAATCTGACAAAGTGGAATTTCTCTCCGGACTTAAAGACGGAGTCACGCTGGGCACTCCTATTGGATTTGTTATCCGCAACACTGATGTGAGGTCATCAGATTATGACCGCATGTCACAGCTATATCGCCCCGGCCATGCAGACTTTACCACGCAGGCTAAATACGGCATACGCGACCACCAAGGAGGTGGAAGGGGATCTGCTCGCGAGACAGCCTGCCGGGTGGTTGGTGGCGCCGTAGCTCAGGAAGTACTTAGATGTCGGGGTATTGTGGTAGGAGCGTTTCTTAGACAGGTAGGCAAAGTGGCTATCACTTTTCCTATCGGTCATACTATTGCTCCCCGCGCTATGGCCGATTATCTGCTTCATCGCGATTCTTTGTCATTACCCTGTCCGGATGCCGACCTTGCCGACGCGATGGTCACTGAAATAGATGATGCCCGGAAATCAGGTGATTCCGTAGGCGGAATAGTTGAGTGTGCTGTCTATGGTCTTCCGATAGGTCTTGGTGAGCCTGTATATAATAAGCTCCAAAGCCGGCTGGCGGCAGCTATGCTCTCAATTAATGCCGTAAAAGGATTTGAATATGGAAGCGGCTTTTCACTGGCTGCAATGCGCGGTTCCGAGGCGAGGGATGAGTGGAATAGTCGCGACGATTTCTCTCGTGAGCTCACCTCTTCCAATCACTCCGGTGGCCTGCATGGCGGAATCACCACAGGAATGCCGCTATATTTTCGTGTGGCATTCAAACCAACGCCAACAACTCTAGGTGCTACACGGTGTCTTGCGCCGGATGGAACAACGCGGACTATCGATATCACCGGGCGTCATGATCCCTGTGTGGCCGTGAGGGGAGTGGCTGTGGTTGAGGCTATGGCCGCCATGACAATCCTTGATATGCTCTTGCTTCGACGAGCTACAAGACCCTTTGCAGATGAATCCATATTATACTGATTATTCGGAATTTTTGTCGCGACTTTTCCCGGGAACAAAGGTGCAGAAACTTGGTGTAAATCTTGCTCTCGGATGTCCTAACCGCGACGGCACACTGGCTACGGGGGGCTGTTCATATTGTGACAACACCACTTTTTCCCCGGCTTATATGCACGAACCGGAAAGTGTGGAAAATCAACTTGAGGAAGGGATGCGTTTTTTTGCCGGGAAATATCCCGAAATGAAGTATCTTGCTTATTTTCAGACGTACACAAGCACTTATGCTTCAATTGATTTCCTCATCGATGTCTATACCCGCGCTTTGAGGGTGGAAGGAGTGGAGGGGCTCTGTATCAGCACTCGCCCCGACTGTCTTCCCGACAAGCTGATAGAGAGGCTTGCGGAAATTGCGCAGAAAGTGCCGGTGATTGTGGAGCTCGGAGTGGAGTCGTCGCATCAAAGCACTCTAAATGCCGTAGGGCGTCATCACACATGGGAGGATTCTTGCTCGGCCATAATTCGCGCTCATGATGCCGGACTGTATGTGGGTGTGCATCTGATAGCGGGATTGCCGGGAGAGGAAGATGAAGATATGGTGACTACTGTGAGGCGAATAGTTGCTCTCCCTGTTGACGTGATAAAACTGCATCACCTTCAGGTGATAAAAGGGACACGCCTCGCCTCGCAGATTGAAAGAGGTGAGGTGAGTGTAAAGGATTATACTCCTGAAAGTTATGTTGATCTATGCATAAGATTGATTAGAGAGATTCCCAAGAGAATCGCGATAGAAAGATTTGTGGCTCAAGCACCGGAAGGGTCGGTTATATCACCGCGCTGGGGACTTAAGAACTACCAATTTGTCAACCTGCTTCACCGCCTCCTCGACGATAGATGACCAGTCGGAGTTTTTGACTTTATAGCAAGTCTGCGTTTCAGCTACGTGTTTTTTTGCGAGGGGAGATGCCTTAAAATCGGATTATTTTGCCTAACTTTGCAAGAGTATGGGCAGAATCCTCGCTATAGATTATGGAAGAAAGCGCTGCGGAATTGCGGTGACTGATCCTCTGCAGCTTATAGCGACCGGGTTGCCTACTCAGAGAGCATGCGATCTGATGCAATTTCTAAAGGATTATTGTGGCCGTGAAGATGTGGAGCTGATAGTTGTGGGGCAACCTACTACGCTTCGTGGCGAACCCTCAGAGAGTATGCGGTATATTATGCCATTCCTGAAGCAACTCAAGCGCGAACTTCCGGATATTCCTATAGAAATGATGGATGAGCGGTTTACATCCACGATAGCCCATCGCGAGATGATAGCAGGAGGTTTCCGTAAGTCGCAAAGGCAGGAGAAGGGTAGAGCTGACCAGATGGCAGCGGTGATTATCCTGACCGACTGGCTTGAAAGCCGCAGGATGAGAGGTAAGTTATGACAAATTTAATTCTGAAAATTATTCTTATATATGATACTTCCCGTTTACCTTTATGGCCATCCGGTACTTCGTGCCGAGGCTGAAGATATAGAGCAGGACTATGAAGGCTTGCAGCAGCTTATAGCCGATATGTGGGAAACGATGTACCACAGTGAGGGGGTAGGACTCGCCGCCCCTCAGATAGGGCGCTCAATCGCTGTGATTGTAGTTGACGGTTCTCCCGTGGCTGATACTTTCCCGGAGTGTAAGGACTCCAAAATGGTGATAATCAATCCTCAGCTTGAGGTGATAGAAGACCGCGAGCCGGTATCACGCAATGAAGGGTGTCTTTCCCTGCCCGGCCTTTCAGAGGAAGTGAAGCGAGTGGAGCATGTGCGTCTCAACTGGCTTGATGAGAACTTTGAGGAGCATGAGCAGGAGTTTGAAGGATTTTTTGCCCGTATCCTCCAGCATGAATATGATCATCTTTTGGGTGAGGTCTACACCGACCATATCAATCCTATACGGCGTCAGTTGATCCGCAATAAACTTAATAATATAGCCAAGGGGAAAGTGAGTTGCGACTATCGTGTAAAAGCTGCTCCTAAAGCTCCCCGTAAATAAAAAAGAAGTATCATTTATCTCTCTCCGGATTTAAAAACGAATATGGCAGACGACAAAAAAATAATTTTCTCAATGGTGGGTGTCAGCAAAGTGATACCCCCTCAGCGACAGATTCTTAAAAACATATATCTATCTTTCTTCTACGGAGCAAAGATAGGCATTATCGGTCTTAACGGTTCAGGTAAGTCCACACTACTGAAGATAATAGCCGGGCTTGATAAAAGTTATCAAGGGGAAGTGGTTTTTTCTCCCGGATATTCGGTTGGATATCTTGAACAGGAGCCAAAGCTTGATCCGGAAAAAACGGTAAAGGAGGTTGTGCAGGAAGGAGTACAGCCGGTGCTTGATCTATTGAAAGAATTTGATGAAGTAAATCTCGCCTTTGCCGATCCCGACGTGCTTGAAAATCCGGATAAGATGGAAGCTCTGATAGCGCGACAGGCGGAACTTCAGGATAAACTTGATGCTGCGGATGCATGGAATATCGACAATAAGCTTGAAAGAGCGATGGATGCCCTTCGCTGTCCTCCTGACGATAAGAAGATCGCTGTGCTTTCAGGTGGTGAACGACGCCGCGTAGCACTCTGTCGTCTGCTCCTCCAGCAA
>CAYNNV010000078.1:0-9050 GCA_964398625.1 uncultured Sangeribacter sp.
GACTCGTGATTATGGCCCTATTACAATTGAGGAGGACGGAAAGCGAATAGCCCTGGATTTCGGATTTAACGGATGGGGGCTTAAATTTGCTGCCAACTATGATAATCTGGTCAATTTAAAACTTTCTGAAAAAGGGATTATACGGCCCGGTAGATATATTAATTGCAGGGAAATGGTATTGGAAGGGGGAGCAATAGAATCTGACGGCAAAGGCACGATTCTGACAACTTCTATGTGTCTGTGTTCACCAAATAGGAATGGAGGCTTGTCAAAAGATGAAGCTGAACTTAAACTTAAAGAATATATAGGCGCAACACGGGTGCTCTGGATTGATTATGGCGAACTTCCGGGTGATGATACCGACGGTCATATAGATACAATTTGCAGATTTGCCAATGACCGAACTATTCTTTATTGCCACTGTGAAGACCCAGATGACCCTCGATTTGAGGAATTGCTGAAAATGGAGGCTCAATTGATGGAGATGAAGACAGCTTCCGGAGAAAAGTACAGACTAATTCCCCTACCGGTGCCCGACATGATGTATTCTCCCTACGATGAGCATCCGTTGCCATGTACATACGCTAATTTTCTGATTGCAAACGGATGCATCTTCTATCCTACATACGGACAGGAACATAATGATAAAAAAGCTTACGAAGCTTTGAAGTATGCATTCCCTGACTATAAATTATTTCCTATTGATTGTACGATACTCGTATGTCAAAACGGATCACTTCACTGTTCCACAATGCAAATACCCAAAGATATAATATGAAAAAAATAACAGCCGGAATTTTCCAATCTAAATATACATCTGATATTGAAAAATGTAGGGCTCAGAATCGCAACGCTATTGTCAATCTTGCTGCAAATGGATGCAACCTGATAGTACTGTCGGAACTTCACGACGGATTATATTTTTGTCAAACGGAAGATGTGGACAATTTTAAACTTGCTAAGCCTTTGGAGTCTGACTTCTCAGAGTTCTACTCCTCTCTGGCTGCCGAGTGCGGTGTGGTTTTGGTAACAAGTATGTTTGAGCGCCGCGCTCCGGGAATATATCACAATACAGCGATTGTATTTGATACTGATGGCAGTATGGCCGGGATTTATCGCAAAATGCATATACCTGATGATCCGGGCTTCTATGAAAAATTTTATTTTACCCCGGGAGACCTTGGATTCACTCCAATTGACACATCTTTAGGACGATTGGGCGTGCTTGTTTGCTGGGATCAATGGTATCCCGAAGCTGCCCGAATAATGGCTATGAAAGGTGCTGAAATACTTATCTATCCTACTGCCATAGGATACAATCCTGAGGATACTGATGATGAGCAGCAGCGCCAGAGAGAGGCGTGGATTACCATTCAACGCTCACACGCCGTAGCAAATGGAATTCCGGTTATATCAGTCAATCGCACCGGCCACGAGTCCGACCCTACTGGACAAACAGCCGGTATACGCTTTTGGGGGTCAAGCTTCATAGTCGGGCCGCAAGGAGAGTACCTTGCCTGCATGGATGAAGATACGGAGGGAATTAAATTCGCCGACATTGATCCTGAAAGATGTGAAAATGTGAGATGCTGGTGGCCTTTCTTCCGCGACAGAAGAATCGATGACTATGACATGATACTTAACAGATTCGGTAACTAAATCAATTTATTTTATGAATTCTACAGACAATCTTAATACCAAGCAGACTGAATACAAAGGATTAGTCATTAATGGCTTTGTAGCCTTATTCGTGCTACTTATATTTTTGTGTATTCTTGCCGGAATCGCAGATTGCGATTTTGTATTATATCCTGAAATCACAATCCCGATACTTATAGTCGGTGCAATTATATTCATCACTCTCCTTGGTGGATTTTTTGTTCAAGACCCTAATATTGCAAGAGTTGTATCTTTTGCCGGTGTATATAAAGGCACGTTCTCACGCAACGGATTTTTTTGGATTAATCCGTTCATGTCCAAAAGAAAAAATATCTCTTCAGATTCATAATATGGATATTCAGCCCATTAAGGTAAACGACAGGATGGGCAATCCTGTTTTAATCGGAATGGTGATGGTATGGAAAATTAACGATACTTATAGAGCCGTATACGATGTGAACGGAGGAGTGGGAATGCTTTCCAATTTCGTTGCAATTCAAGGTGAAGCTGCTTTAAGAGAGGTTACCGGAAGTTTTGCTTACGATAGCTCCGAAGATTCTGACGGCATGACACTGCGAGAAGGAGGCTCTGAAATCAACCATATTTTAGAAAATAAGATCAACGAGCGCCTGGCAATGGCAGGTATTAAGGTGGTTGAAGCCCGTATCAATTATCTTGCTTACGCACCGGAGATTGCAGCCGTAATGCTTCGCCGCCAACAGGCTGCTGCTATAATATCAGCTCGCGAAAGAATTGTGGAAGGTGCTGTATCAATGGTTGAGCTGGCACTTGATCATCTTGATAGAAAATCCATTGCTAAATTTGATGACAAGCAACGTGCCGCTCTCGTAAGCAATCTTCTTGTTGTGCTATGTGCCGATGAATCAGCACAGCCTGTCATTAACACCGGAGACCGCTCATAACGTATAGTAGAGAAATTTCAGAAGCTGTGACCTTAAATCATCTGATTTTTTCGACACAGCTTCTTTTTTACGGTTCAAAGTTTTATTTCCTGTAATTAAATCCCTGTAACGCAGATGAAGGACAACCCGAGGAAGTAAATGCACCCTTTTTATATCCGTGCCAATCATTGTAAACCTGTGGCTCCCAGTAGAATACTCCTAACATGCGACCATCAGGTATACTTTCTCCGAGCTCTATACAGCTTTCAATAAATTTCTTGCACACCAGAGAGTATGAATTGCCCATTCCTATCTCACATATCATTAAGTCCTTGTCATATCGAGCAATCAATTTCTCCATATTGCTCTTCATATCACTCACCTTCTTCACCCAATTGTCAGGCTCCGGATATAACGAAAAACCTATCACGTCCCATTTCCCATTGTATTCTTTAAGTATATCAAACAGCCAGGTATATAGTGAATTATCATCACCATTTTGAAGATGTACAATACACTTAGCATCCGGATATACGCTTTTTGCGCCATCATAGGCGGCATTATTTAGCATCACGTAACCGGCGCCGGATATATCCGCGCGACCATAAGGCCAAAGCATACCATTGCCGGTTTCGTTGCCTATCTGAATCCATTTTACTTCAATACCTTCATTTTTAAATTGTTGGAGTGTAGATTCAGTATAACTCTCCACCACATTAATAAGCTGAGAAAATGCATAGTCTTTCCATGCAGCCGGAATATTCTGTTTGCCCGGATCAGCCCAACTGTCGGAATAATGGAAATCAAGCATTATGTCTAATCCGGCAATCATGGCGCGCCTTGCCTTTTTTAAAACATCTTCAGTTGAGCACCAACCACCTTCAGGATCAACCCATATTCGGAATCGTACAGCATTAATTCCGGTACTCTTCAGTATATCAAGACAATCTCCCTTTGCTCCATTGTCATAATAAAACGAAATGCCCTCTTGCTCCATTTCAGTTAGCCAGCTCACATCCGCGCCTCTTGCAATATTGATTGCATCGGATTGAGATATTCCCGTATCTGTCGGTTCCTGTGGCTCGCTTATCTTATCGCCGCAATTGGTTGTTAATAATGCTAAAGCATATATTAACAATATATTAATTAGTTTATTCATTAACAGTGGATGTGCTTTTGATTTTGTTATCTTGTCCCTTGTTTTTGTTATATCGCTTATTACCTTGTTTGCGATGTTGCGTCTTTCTTTTATGGTTATTTTGTTCTTTTGAATTTATTTCGGTAGTTGTCTCACCCTTTTTATTATCCTGCAGTATATTTACCTTCGTAGTTAATACTTTGCCATCTTTAGTTTTACTTCTCAAGTGTCGATTACCTCGTTTTCGCCACTTTCTTCCTTTACCGCCCCCCTTATTGTCCTTATAGTCAACATTCTCGGGTAGTAATCGTTCTCCTAAAGAATCCGGAAGATCTGTCACATCAATTTTTTTGCCAATTAGTCTTTCAATACGCTTGAAACGGAGCATATCTTTTTCATTGACAAGCGTAAGCGCTTCCCCATCATTATCTGCACGCGCAGTTCTCCCAATTCTGTGCACATAATCCTCACCTTCTCTTGGTGCATCATAATTCACAACAAGTTGGATATCGTCAATGTCAATACCCCGAGCTACTATATCTGTAGCTACCAGAATTCCAATATGACCGTTACGGAAATTATGCATGACGTCATCCCGTTGTGCTTGATCAAGATCTGAATGCATCTCACCAACATTCATGTGAATTTTTCTGAGCGATTTTGCTAACTCCTTTACTTTGAGTTTTGAAGACGCGAAGATAAGCACCTTGTCATAACCGGGACGCTCGGCAAGAAAATGTTCAAGGAAAGGAATCTTCTGTGCATCATAACAATAGGCCACATGTTGGCAAATTTTGTCAGCGGGCCGCGATATAGCGATAGTGACGCTAACGGGGTCTTTAAGAATAGTGTTTGCAAGAGCTTTGATTTTAGGAGGCATTGTTGCAGAAAACATAATAGTTTGCCTTTCCTTGGGAAGATGCTTAACAATCTGCATTATATCATCTGAGAATCCCATATCAAGCATTCTGTCGGCCTCATCAAGTATAAAATATTCAATTTTTGACAAGTCAACATATCCCATCTGTAGATGAGCTATCAATCTTCCCGGAGTGGAAATAACTATATCTACACCATTTTTAAGCGCATGACGCTGCTGTTGAAAAAGATTCCCATCACCACCTCCATACACAGCCAATCCGCTCACCGGTAAAAAATAGGAGAATCCTTGCAGCTGCTGGTCAATCTGTTGTGCCAGCTCACGAGTTGGCGACATTATGAGACAACGAATTGAGTCAGGAGATTTGGGAGGTTTTGAAGCTATTCTATCAAGTACAGGCAATAAGAATGCAGCTGTCTTTCCTGTACCGGTCTGAGCCACACCTATTAAGTCATTACCTTCAAGTATAGGAGGAATAGCCTTCTCCTGAATAGGTGTGCATGTCTCAAATCTCATTGCGTCCAGAGCATCCAGCACATCATCGCATAAATCCAATTCGTAAAAATCCATTATTGTCTCAAAATTTTACTTCAAAATTAATATAAAATATGTTAAGAAGAAAATATTGTGATCATTTTATGTTCATGTTTCAAATCACTCGCAATGATTCTTCGAGGATTATACTCAAAAAAGGTTTGGACAATAATTAAAAATTTTCTTAATTTTGTATTCAATTAAAAGTCTTAATCAACATGACTGAATTTTTAGCTCAATACAATATTGGTGGTTTGATACTTGGGTTAGCCACTTTTTTGATCATAGGACTCTTTCATCCTCTTGTAATTAAAGGTGAATATTATTTTGGGACATCAATAAAGTGGATTTTTCTAATTGCAGGCATAATCTGTCTGGTGCTTAGTCTCTGTTCTACTGATTTTTTTATTCAAGCCCTTCTCGGCGTGACGTCTTTTTCTTGCTTCTGGAGCATAAAAGAAGTCGAAGAACAACGCGAGCGAGTACTCAAAGGATGGTTTCCAATGAATCCTCGCTATAAGCATCGTTATAAAGATAGCGATTCTATCGTCAAGAAGAAATAACTTTTCTAAGAGATTCTCCGGTAAATGTATCTAATTGAGCAATCTCTTCCGGAGTACCTTGCCCCATTATTATTCCTCCTTCTGCGCCTCCTTCAGGACCAAGATCTATAATGTAGTCGGCAGCTTTCATCATATCAGTATTGTGCTCTACAACAACCACGGTATTACCTTTTTCTGTAAGTTTTCCAATTACTCCAAGAAGAACTTTCACATCAGAGAAATGTAGTCCCGTAGTAGGTTCATCAAGAAGAAACAATGTCTTTCCAGTATCTTTTCTCTGTAATTCCGCTGCTAATTTAAGCCGTTGATTTTCACCACCACTGAGTGTAGACGATGGTTGTCCGAGTTTGAGGTAGCCAAGTCCAAGCTCAACAAGAGTTTCCAACTTTCGGGCGATATTCGGAATAGCTTTGAAAAATTCGTAAGCTGTAGATATGGGCATATCAAGTACATCTGCTATAGATTTCCCTTTATATCTTACTTCAAGAGTCTCTCTATTGTATCTGCGAGTGTGGCATACAGGACAAGGCACGAGTACATCTGGGAGAAAGTTCATTTCTATATTTAAATATCCGTTCCCTTTACAGTGTTCACATCTTCCCCCGGCAACATTGAATGAAAAGCGTCCGGGCTTATATCCTCTGATTTTTGCTTCCGGAAGTGCTGTAAATAACTTTCGTATTTCAGAAAACAATCCTGTGAAAGTGGCTGGATTGGATCTCGGAGAGCGACCTATCGGCGACTGATCAACAGTAACTATTTTGTCTATATTTTCAAGACCCAAAATTTTTTCAAATGGTAAAGGTATCTGTTGTGAACGATATAGTTTAGCACTGATTGCAGGCTTCAAGGTACCTGAAATTAATGATGATTTACCGGAGCCACTAACTCCCGTGACACAGACAAATAATCCAAGCGGAATATCGATATCAATATTTTTTAAATTATGTCCGGATGCTCCCTTTATGGAGATATATTTACCATTCCCTTTTCGGCGAGAGACAGGAACCGGAATTTCTTCACGACCGTCAAGATATTTAGCTGTGATAGAATCAGCACCTTTCATATCCGCAGGAGGCCCTTGGAACATTACTTTTCCACCGGCTTCACCCGCTCCGGGGCCTACATCGACTATCCAATCGCTCTCCTCCATTATCTCGCGATCATGCTCAACTACTATTATTGAATTACCGGCATCGCGAAGTGTCTTAAGCGACTGTATCAGTCGTGTGTTATCGCGTGGATGCAGGCCAATCGACGGTTCATCGAGTATGTAAAGAACGTTAACAAGTTTTGACCCAATTTGAGTTGCAAGTCTTATGCGTTGACTTTCTCCTCCACTTAGAGAAGCAGAAGTGCGTGCCAACGAAAGATAACCAAGTCCCACATCAAGAAGAAATTTAAGTCGCGTTCTAATCTCCTTCAAAATTTCAATGGCAACAGGGCGTTTTTGCGGGTCTATCTTATCCTCCAACCCATCAGTCCATTGATAAAGAGAAGTTATATCCATAGAGGCTACATCCGCTATATTTTTACCGTCAATAATATAGTGAAGTGAGACATTATTCAATCTCGCACCATGGCACTCCGGGCACACTACTTTTGAGAAGTACTTTTCCCCTATTTTACTTGCTTCAGAAGGAGTCTCATCAGTCTGTTGAAGCTCAATATATCTCGCAAGGCCATCAAATCGCATAGCCGGGACTTTTAATCCTGACACGCCGGATTCAACTTTAATAGGTTGGGCAGTGCCGTTGATAATCATATCCACTGCCTCATCAGGCAGTTTCCCTACTGGAGTATTAAGAGAAACACCGTTAAGCTTGCAAATAGCTTCAATCTGACGAAATATTAATGAGTCCTTAAATCGACCGAGTAATGTAATGCCTCCGTCCCGGATACTTTTATCCGGATCAGGAAATAGTTTTTTTACATCCACTTGATTCACAATACCCAAACCTTTGCAGCACGGGCATGCTCCCTGGGGAGAATTAAACGAAAAATCATGGGGGGCAGGCTCAGGATAAGCAATACCGGAAACAGGATCCATAAGCATAAGACTGTAGTATCTCACCGTTCCGGTTTCCGAATCAAGAATCATCATTTGCTTCTCACCTATCTTCATAGCTTGCTCAATACTCTGACGCATTCTTGAAGTGTCGGAAGAATCTGCTCTTAGACGGTCAATCACAAGCTCTACTGAGTGATTCCGGTATCGATCGAGCTTCATACCGAAAGTTAATTCTCTAAGTTCCCCATCAACCCTCACATAGAGAAAGCCTTTTTTACGAAGATTCTCAAATAATTCCTTATAATGACCTTTTCTGTTTTTAACAATCGGGGCAAGAAGGTGTATCTTTTTTCCATTAAATTGATCTGCTGCAAGATCGACAATTTTTTCAATACTGTACTTTACCATGGGCTCACCGGAGATGTAGCTCACAGCCGTAGCAAGTCGTGCATAAAGAAGACGTAGAAAATCGTATATTTCCGTAGTAGTTCCGACGGTACTGCGCGGATTCCGGTTCACTGTCTTCTGCTCAATAGAAATCACCGGACTTAGTCCCGTGATTTTATCTACGTCAGGTCGTTCCGGTGCCCCCATCATATTTCGTGCGTATGCTGAAAAAGTCTCTATATAACGACGTTGTCCCTCAGCAAATACAGTGTCAAACGCGAGAGATGATTTACCACATCCACT
The DNA here is from genome assembly GCA_964398625.1 of uncultured Sangeribacter sp. Taxonomy (GTDB): domain Bacteria; phylum Bacteroidota; class Bacteroidia; order Bacteroidales; family Muribaculaceae; genus Lepagella. Next base: position 8,378 of record CAYNNV010000078.1, read on the forward strand.
GAGTCCCGTCACAACGCTAAGAGACCCGTGAGGAAAGGCCACATCAATATTTTTAAGATTATTAACCCGGGCGCCTTCCACTCTAACAGAATTGACTCCCGGATCTTTTATGAATGATTTTTCCATACAAGTAAGGTTAAGTGAAGTCTGTGAAAATTCAATCACAGAATTCTTCAAAAGACTTAAGATTAATATTCTGATTCAGACGACCCACTCTGAATTCCGGTATATTTCAGGATATTAATATCTCCGCTTTTTTTGTAATGGCGTCCGTCAGCTCCCTCCGCTTCTATAACGTAATAGTAAACACCGGGTGTTACATTTTTACCATTTTTTGTACCGTTCCATCCTTGTGACGGATCTGTAAAATGAATTATCTCTGTTCCATAGCGGTCAAAAATAGTGCAGGAAAATCTCACCAGACTTCTATATGACACTTTCCATTCATCATTCACACCGGGAGAACTAAAAGGGGTGAAAGCATTGGGACATTTTAACTCTGAAGTGCCGATACTGATAGTGAACGTGTCACTATATGACTCGCATGAGCCATCGGAATTACTCGCAACATAGCGCATATATACTGTACCTTCCGAATCAAATGTATAATCCAAGTTCTGCTGATTAAACCTATACTCTATAGGCTCAAAATCCTGATTTGAACTCATCTGCC
>CAYNNV010000079.1:0-8977 GCA_964398625.1 uncultured Sangeribacter sp.
CAATCACCGTAAGCTATTCGATTCCCGAGGCCAAAGTTATCCCTGTCGGAACTACCGGCCTGATGAATCTGAAGTCCGGAGTTTATGTCGTTGCGCTTGTAATAGACGGTGCTGTGGTTGATACAAAAAAAGTAGTAATTAAGTAAAGAAACATTAAGATTATGAAAACAAAGAATATAAGACAATTGGCAGTGATTATATCACTTCTTACCTGCCTGAGTGCATCATCGGCTTACGGTGTCTTGAATAATATGCCGGGTGAAGCCTTTGAGAAAGATAACATGCTCTTTTATATTGATCCCGATACTCAAAAATGCTCTCTGATAGATTTCTTTTATTTGGAAAATGAGGATTATAAGTCATACGATAATACGATATGGGGTAATTATACTAACAATCGTGAATGGCTTAAATGGTTTGATATTATAGATTATTCCGGCGATATAGAGATTCCGTCAGAAGTAGAATATAATGGTACATTGTATAACGTAGAGGAAGTAAGATGCTGGATAACAGGTTATTTCAAGACAAAAGAAACAAAAAATCTTGTAATACCGGGCTCTGTTAAAATGATACAGGGATTTATGAAGGGAAACTTTGAGAGTCTTGAAATACAGGAAGGAACGGAGTTTATAGCAGGATTTAATTATGTCACGATAAAGGATCTTTATCTTCCAGCCTCTCTTACTACGCTAAAACGTTACTCTTTTGTGAATATATATGGATTGGAAGAGTTCTCATTTCCTCCTTTAATTGAGACTGTGGAAGATAATATAGTAATTGATTGCCCGGACTTGAAGGTTCTTAAGATGAACAATGCGAGAAAAGTTTCAGGCACTGTTGGATATAAGCTTCCGCAACTTACGACTCTCGATTTAGGCAATGTGGAAGTATTGGAAGGTCATTCCTTTAGTTATCTTAACTCACTTGAAGTGCTAACAATTCCGGAAACCACGCAGAAAATAGGGCCGGATTGTTTCAGCAATATTCCCAATCTCAAGGTGCTGCATCTTCCGTCACATCCAATAGAACTTGATCACGACTTTAATACTACAGGTGTACAAGTAATTTATGCGAGATGTGCGCAACCATACGACCTGAACGGATCATTCTCGGGTAGTAATCCAAAGTCGCAGATTAAAATCTATGTACCCGGAGGTTCAGGCGAAGCTTATCGCGCACATCCTGACTGGAACAACTTGGGTGAGATTATAGAAGACTATACCGGAGTTGAAAATGTATCAGTAGAAAAGTTTGAGGCTCGCGGTGGAAGCGGATTCATAGAAGTTGCTGTGACTCCGGTTGCGGAAGTTGCAATCTACGCAACAGACGGCCGCATTGTCAGCACTCGCATGATTGACGGCACGGGCAAGATAGAAGTCGCAGCCGGTGCTTATATCGTGAAGTGCGGACAGGAGACTGCCAAAGTTATAGTACGCTAAATCAAAATCCTTAAAATAATATCAGGTCGCGCCTTGAGTGGGTGCGACCTGTAGTTTTATCCGTATGTTGATTGTCATTTGTCTTCCGGCAGACGCAGGAGCTTGATAATTGTTTTGCCCGAGCTGTTAAGAAGTTCAGCCTCTTTTTCGTCAATTGGTTTGGCGGAATAGGCTTCTTCAAGCGCCACGATAAGATCTGATTCAAGCTGCTGGTCACGACAGGCCATGCGAGTAGTCAGGATGTTTTGAATGGAAACGGTATTCACAGAGGCCGGATTGACGTCAAGAGCGGCATTGAGTATATTGCAACCGGTGTTGCCGTGAAGTTTGCCGGAGGCTACGTCAAATACAAGTTTCACATCGGGATTGTCAACCTCCTCACCGTTGATTTCTTCTACCCGCCAAGTGCCGTGAAGGAAGTCGAAACACTGGTGCATGAGGGTCATAACGGTATCGTGAGCAGAATTCTTAAGGAAGAGATAGAATTGAGAACCTCGTTTCTCCCATGCATAATAGCGTGTATCATTTAGAGCTTTGTTGATCTCGGCATCAGTGACGCCGGGCGCACACATACGCATTGTAGTAGCGGCGTTGGAGAAGCTGAGGGTGTGGTCAGCTGAATTGAAAGTATAGGTAGCATTGATGGTATTGCATCCGTTGCAGCCATACATGCGGTTGGCTTTTCCGCCGGTGGCGGGATCATTCTGTTCAAAGATGATATAAGCCGGTTCTTCAGCTACGGGCTTTTTCCCGTCGACCTCAACAATTGCCCATGAGCCGCGCACGCAGCCCTGCTCTATGTCGGTGGGAGTATATGTCTCTACGGGCACTTCATCCACCTTCTCACGAGCCGATGGCCCTGTGGGCTTGTTGTCCTTACTAGTCTTCTTCTGAGTAGTGGATGTGGCCTTTGAATTTGATGACTGTCCGGAAGATAATCCGGAGAGTGCCGAGCAGCTGCACATCAGGGGGAGCATGAGCAGTGCGGCTATAGTTGACTTGTATTTTTTCATTGTTATTGAGGATTTTGAGATAGTTAAGTGTCTAATTCATCTGCAAAGTTACAGAAATATTTTAAATCTCATGAACCGGAACCTAAAATCGGGATTTTTGCGTGCGCTGAGATAGTGGAGAGTCAATCACCCCAGTGCTTTCTTTCCGGATAACGCGCGGGCCGCAGCAGTATGCGCAGTGATGTGGAGTAAGTGAGGTAATTCCATATCCAGTTGAAGAGTACTACAATCTTATTACGCATACCAAGCAGAGAGATCAGATGAATAAACATCCATGCGAGCCATGCCGAATATCCCGCCAGCCGTGTATGATTCAGGTCAGCAACGGCACGGTTGCGTCCGATAGTCGCCATAGAACCTTTATCCTTATACACCAGAGGAGAAGAGAAATCGCCGGTATTAAGACACTTTGCAAGATGTCGTCCTTGCTGAATGGCAGGCTGGGCCATTTGTGGCAAGCCCGCGGGATAATCTTTCGATTCACAGATTGATATGTCGCCAATTGCCATAACGTCATCACGCCCTTGCAGGCGCCCGAAGCCGTCTACCTTAATCCGTCCTCCTCTGCCCAAATATTCAGATGGAATTCCGGGAATCGGTTCACCCTTAACTCCGGCTGTCCATATCAAGGTCTCGACATAGTGTGAATCACCATCGGCAAAGGTCACTTGCTTGTCGGTATATGAAGTGACACGCGCGTTAAGTTTCACATCAACTAATAACTGTTTGAGATATTTTAGAGCATTGCGGGAGCTTTTAAGGCTCATGGCACTCAGCAGCCTGTCGGAGCCTTCCACAAGGGTAATGGAGATATCATCGGGATTGATTTCGGGGTATTCTCGGGGCACCACATATCGCTTCATCTCACCGAGAGCACCGGCAATCTCCACTCCTGACGGACCGCCTCCTACTACGAGGAAAGAGAGCAGTCGCCTGCGCTTTTCCGGATCCTTCTCAATCACTCCGCGCTCAAGACGGTCAAGAATTTCATTGCGGGTATGGGCAGCTTCAGCCGGAGTCTTGATGCAGTACACACTTTTCTGCAACTCATCCATACCGAAGAAATTATTAGTTGAACCGGCCGCTATTACGAGATAATCGTAGGAGAGGGTCTCATAGCTCGTAGAGACAGTTTTTGCCGCAAGGTCTACATTCTTCACGTGCCCCATGTGATAAGTCACACCCTTCAGTTTCTTAAATTCGCGGCGGAAGGGGAAGGCAATATTTGAGGGCTCAAGTCCGGAAGAAGCAATCTGATAGAAAAGAGGGGGAAAGGCATGAAAATTATTTCGGTCAATCAGTTTCACCTGATACTTCTTGCGGTCAATAGCTTTAATAAAACTCATACCGGCGAAACCTCCGCCAATCACTACAATAGTCTTCATAATCTTGCTTATATAATTAATACCTCCGTATAATTAACTATGCGCTCGGCTAATTTGTTCATCTTTGCTCATGTGCATGGATCGGAATACGGGGCGGAACGTTAAAAATACTAAAGGTAGGCGGGATTTTAAATTATTTCGGAAATATTTTGCTAATTTCGCTTCTTGAATGAAAGGTATAAGGATTATAGCTGTATTCTTCGCGTTGCTCAGTGCCATGCTGATGCCTGTGAGCTCAGCGGCTCAGGTTGACGCAGCACAGGTGCTCGTCATAGGGCGAAATGTGCTTGCGCTTGATGACTATATGCTTGCAATACAGTATTTTAATCTTGCTATTAAGGCAAAGCCATATCTTGACGAGCCATACTATTATCGTGCGCTTGCAAAGCTTTATCTCGATGATTATTCGGGTGCAGAGGAGGATTGTACGTCGGCAATTGAGCGAAATAAGTATCGTGGTGAGGTATTTAAATTGAGAGGATTTGTAAGGCAGATGATGCATGCCGATTCTCTCGCCGTGACCGATTATGACCGCGGTCTCGAACTTACTCCTCATGACCCGTGGCTATTTTATTATAAAGGTGTGGCTCAGGGAGATATGGGGCAATATGACGCAGCGTCCGAATCATTTGACCGCCTATTTGCTATGCGTCCCAACTTTGAGGAAGCACTTGCTCCCGCCGCCCGGCTGATGACTCTGAAGGGCGACACTATCGGTGCGCTTGACTTCATTGACCGTGCTCTTAAACACAATCCGGGAGCAGAAGGTCCGCACACCATGCGCGCTGACATTCTCCTTAAGCAACAGAAGTGGGAGGAAGCTCTTAAAGATTATGATATAATAGTATCTTATCATCCGGATGATCCCGATCTTTATATCAACCGCGCTTATATCCGTTATAATGCGGATAATTATGTGGGTGCTATGGATGATTACACCAAAGCGATCATGCTTGACCCCGATAACCGTATTGCAGTATACAATCGTGCTTTGCTGCGCTACGAGGTGAGAGACCTGAATGGGGCGGTGGCTGACTTCTCGCGCGTGCTAAAATTTGATCCTTCGAATTTTCATGCTCTTTTCAACCGCTGTCTGATTTATATGAATCAGAAGCGCTACAAGCAAGCACTTGCCGACTTCCGCACTATTATTAAGCAGCATCCACGCTTTTATGTGGCCTACTATGGTGTGGCTGAGTGTCTTCAGGCTCTTGGTGACAATAGGGGAGCGATGGAGAATGTGCTTAAAGCGGAAAATCTTATTAAAAGTTATAATCGCAATCCTCGGTCAAATCCACTTGAAAATCCTGTAATTACGCGTGGGAAAGCCAATGTTTATGCCGCCAATTACATGAAGAAGCACGATGATGATATTCGGCGTCGTCAGCAGGAAGAAGACGATATATCGGATATGGAGCTATACAACCGCCTCATTACAGTTGAGACTAATGCAGGCGCTGCGCCGCTCTCCTTCAGCGAAAAGATAAAGGGAAGAGTACAGGATCGAGATGTAAAGGCTCAGCCGCGCGGGATGCTTGAGTTTTCATACATAGCGCCTGATGCTACTCTGCCTCTTCATTACCCCTACTTCCGCGAGCTTGATGAGCTTAATCAAAGTCGCTATCTTTCGGATCAAGTCTATCTTACTGATGCATCATCTGCTACTGAGGCGGATGCTTCCGACAGAATATTCGGTCTAATCACGAATCTCAACACCCGTATCATATCGGGAAATCCGGCCCCGGGTGATTTCCTCGGGCGAGCCATAGCCTATATGTCGCTAAAAAACTATGAGGCGGCTGAGGCTGACTTCACAAAAGCGCTTGAGATGTCGCCGTCAATGCTGACTGCGCGTCTCGGAAGATCAACTGCGCGTGCTCGTCGTGCATCACTTGTAGAAGACGCAATGCTTCAGAGAGCATTGTTGAGTGAAGCTTTGGATGATTGTGATAAGGCGATAGCGGCCGATTCTCGCGTAGCAGCCTCGCACTACAATCGAGGAGTGCTCTTGCTCCTTAGGGAGGAATTTAGTGATGCACATTCAGCTTTCACTCGTGCTCTTGAATTAACTCCTTCATTTGCCGATGCTTATTTCAATAGAGCTTTATGCCGTCTACGTCTTGGCGACAGATCCGGTGCCGTAGGCGATATGCGCAAGGCCGGGGAGCTTGGTATTCCGGAAGCTTACAACATCCTGAAGCGCCTGAAATAAGAAGCAATAAGAGCATGTAGGAGAATAAGAAAAATAGGTGTTGCTGCTACTTTATATTCACGTAAAAATGATTTGAGGCGTTTAAATCATTAATTGATATTTGTGTGAATAAATGTAAATAATCGTTAAAATTCATACTTTGCAATTGTGAAATGTTGCGCGTTTGAAAATAATTGCTTAAATTGCGGCCATTCTCGTTGAGGGTTTAATCAAAATCAATATATTATGAAAAAGATCGTTAAATTTTTATGGCTTTTCCCGATTCTCTCACTCGTTGGTTGCTCAAGTGACGAACCTATATCAATTGATTCGGAAAATGTGACTCAAGACAAATCTTTTTATATTCCATTAGATGAAGCACTGAAAAACGCTGATGCTTATTTTTCTAATTTTAATGGAGAGGTGACGAGAGGTGTTTCTGAACGTCAGATTAAAAAGGTGGAATATCTTAGTGCTCCTTTAACTCGAGCTGCAGAATCAGACACACTCGTTTATTTGGTTAATTTTGATGATGGTTTTGCTATGCTTGCTGCGGATAGGCGTTTAAAATCGGTGTATGCAATTTCTGACGAAGGAAGTTTATCATTGGAGGATGTGGAAGAACATCCCGTATTAGGATTGTTTTTTGCAAGTGTGAAATCAGATATAGATGAAAGTATTACTGAATCTACTAATGGCTTGGGAGGACCTATTATACCTCCTATAACCCCTCCGGAATATATTGATTATTATGGACCTCTTTTAAGGAAATGGAATGAGCAAATGGGGTATAGTATTCCTTTTAATAAATATATTGGTTATGGAAATAACTTAGCCAGTAGTGTAGTTGCACTAACTCAATATCTCACATATTTTAAATCGTTCTCTACTCTTGAGGGCAAAGAGATTCACTGGGATGAAGATTTCTTCCCTTCGACTGATGGAAGAGAACTTGTGATTGACTCAATGGCATGGTTGATGTATGTTTTAGGTCTTCCAAATTATCTTGATGTTGACTACCAATCAAATGGTTATACATGGACAATCAGTTTCTTCGATGCTTTAGAAAATCTTAATTTCGAAGGAATACGTTGGGCTGATTCTTTTAAGAGGGCGACTATTACTTCATCTATAAGTGGTTCAAAGCGTTCTCCCGTAATTGTTTATAGTGAATATGTTGAAAATGAATATTCTGATAATGTTTCAAATGATAAGTTAAAAGAAAGGTATCATTATTGGATTATTGATGGTTATTGTCTTGAAACTGTGCACGCTGTTCTTCCCGGGCGAGACATAATGTATCACTGTGTATGGGGATGGGGTGGAACAAATAATGGATATTACTACCTTAATGATGATATATTAGGGAAAGAATTATTTAAGTTGGACAGCGATTGCTCCTATATCAGAGGTTGTCAATACAAACCATCAGATCTGATTTGTGGATGGGTTCCAAATTGAAAATAATTGATAGAATGTTAATAATGTAAATTAAATATATTATTATGAAAAAGATAGTTAAATTTTTATGGCTTTTGCCAGTTCTCTCACTCGTTGGTTGCTCAAGTGACGAACCTTTTGGCATAAATGATGATGCCAGTAAGATAGATGAAAGTGTAGCGCAAGAAATGCTTGTGCCCGGAGATATGTTTGATTTAAAGTTGTGGTTAGATGGAGAATATGACCCCTTCACTGAACCGGAATCTAAACGAGACAGTATACAACATCATGAATGGGAACGGAATACAGTTCCTCTTAAACTCAATATAATTGAACGTTATTGGGAGCATAAAGATTACGAGGGTAGACTACATTATAACGTAAGAAGACCAAATGATGTAGGTGTAAGCCTATGTCTTTTACGCGAAAATGTATCCCGAAAAATGCCTCTTGAGTTTGAGGGACGCGATAATATAAGAATTGCGGGATTACAAATTCAAACAGTCCAAGGTCGAGAGATGAAGCATGATGGAGATATCCCTTTAGAGACCGAAGAAGAATTTCTTAAAGACCGAGGTTGGGACAAACCGTTTCTATACGACACGCAAGTTTTTGAGAAGGGCGAATATTATGTTGAAATTCCTGAAGTCGGTTATGCCGAACTTAAAGGAAATACCTTAACTATCAATCCTTATCTCCTTGAGGGTATTGACCGTGTGATTTGGAAGACAACGAGTCCTCATATTTTATTTGCTCGAATTGTGCTTGAGGCCGATCCCACCGCAAATGAACTAAATAGTGGAATTCAAGTGGCAAGAGCAATGGTTGAGATTTGTATATATTGATTAACGCGTTAGAAAGAAAAAATTATCTTTGAAAATTAATTGGGCTGTGTCAAAGTCATTATGATTTTGACACAGCCTTTTAGTATTATTCAATTCAGTACAGTTTTTAAGTTATCTGCAAATAATAACTTACCAAATTCTGCTTGTTCTTTTCGACATATTTGATATCTCCGAACAGTAATTTAGCCCGTTAATCTCCTTTATCGGAATTCCCAAATCTGCTCGAAAATCCCGGTGCGTTCTTTACAAATTTTTTTACGATTACTAAGTATATGATAAGATAATTAGATAATTAAGGACGATAAAAAAAAGGTAAATTTTTTGAAATTTGGAGATCGGTGAAAAAAATATTATCTTTGCACGAATTATACAATACACTCTTCTAAAAGTAGAACCAACACAATGATAAATATAACATTTCCCGACGGAAGCATTAAGCAGTTTGAAAGCGGAGTAACCCCGCTTGACGTGGCTAACTCAATTAGTCCGCGCCTTGCAGCTGATATACTTGCAGCCTCTGTCAACGGACAGGAATGGGATATTTCCCGCCCTATTACTGAAGATGGCTCGATAAAACTTTTTAAATGGGATTCTCCGGAAGGCAAGCATGCTTTCTGGCACTCTTCAGCCCATCTCCTTGCTGAAGCACTTCAAGAGCTTT
>CAYNNV010000080.1:0-8976 GCA_964398625.1 uncultured Sangeribacter sp.
GGGTAATCACGCACAGCCTCTGAAAAGCTGCAAAATATCACGCCGAGCTCAGCAAGCTTCTGCTTATGGGTGGTCTTGACGCTCACCGAGTCCATCACGGCATCCACTGCCACGCCTGCAAGCTGCTTCTGTTCCTGAAGCGATATGCCCAGCTTATCAAAAGTCTTAAGCAGCTCGGGGTCAACTTCATCAAGGCTTTTCTTCAGCTCTTTCTTCTTTGGGGCAGCATAATAGCTAATAGCCTGAAAGTCAATCTCCGGAATCTTCAGATGTGCCCATTCCGGCATAGGGAGTGTGAGCCAGTAGCGATAAGCTTCAAGGCGGAAATCAAGGAGCCATTGCGGTTCACCCTTCATCTTCGATATGTGGCGAATCACGTCTTCATTGAGACCGGCCGGGAGTATGTCGGTATCAATATCGGATGTAAAGCCGAATTTATAGTCGCTTTCGGCCGCGTTTTTGATAATATCGTCGTTATTCATTGAGTTACAGTCTTAGATAATGAAGCACTGCGCTGCAAAATGCCTCAACGTGCAAAGTTACAAAAAAATCAAGCAAAAGTCAATAGCCTGTCTACGCTTTCAACATTATCCGGGCTTAAAAGTTGGAGTGGCGAGAAGATTATCTATCATAGCTGCGTCTGAGTCTGACTGATTCGTGCCATTTACCATCTTGCTGAAATTGATGCACGCGAATAAGATCGTCGTTGTCCTCATACGGTTCTTCCCAATAAGGCGTGAAAGTCATACCTGTACGCTTGCTCATTTCCACCTTTGCATTATATTCTTCAGCATCATGAGCTTTAATAAACGAATCCATCGCCTCACTGGCAAATGATAGTAGAACAAGATATTGTGCGGTATCAATCTTCTTGGATGCTCTTTGCTTACTGAGCCACGCATCATACTCTAAGTATGCTTTATACTGCCAATGGCCCACAAATGCCAGATCTGCTTGATCCTGAGTAGTGAGCGTCTTAAGAAGATTGAGATGCCACTTATAATTTTTCTTGATAGTGGAGCGCAGGAAGCTCGTAAACGCCTTTGGCACGGGGTCGGAAAGCTTCATCTGCACGTATTGTGGTTTCCCGTCGACATTTGCATAGTTCTCCAGCACATAGTCGTTGCTATAGAAGGGGTCAATGGTATAATCCTCCGCAGCTTCTTGGCCGGCATCCGTTTCGTCCGGATTCGAGGCTTCGGCATCCGGCAGATCCTCATCTTCGGCTATCAGGGAATCCTTAGTGGCGGCGAGTTCTGCCACAGAGTCAGCCGGTAGAAGTGAAGCCGCCGAAGATGTTGCGGCCGTTAGCCGGTGTGGTGATGAAGTGTCTTTAGTGGGGCTTTGGTTAATTCTTAATAAAATACCGGTAGCGAGAATAGCCGCGGCGAGCGAGGCTGCAAGGATTGGTATAGTATAGTAGCGCTTAAGGCGCCGGGCGAAAAGAGTCTTCACGGCTTCAGCCGAGTGTGGTCGGTTTCCGGGCTCGGTATTCATGCATTCTGTCGCCGTCAGAGTCCATGCCCGCTCCGCGGGATGAATCAGGGCAGAGACTTTGTTGCGCTTCTTTACAGGATAGATCACCTGCATCAGCTTGCCAATGCTCCAGATGTCGGCTGAAGGATCGGAGACTGCTGACTTTTCAAATTGTTCGGGTGCGCTGTAATTGTGTGTGCCTCCGGAGATGGGAAGATCTACAAATGATTTTCCGTGGCTCAGGCCGAAATCAATTATTTTGATATCAAGCGTCCCGGGGGAAATCAGTATGTTTTCCGGCTTGAGATCACGATGAATCACTCCGCAGGAATGTATGTAATCCACAGTCTCGCAGATGCTTGCCATCAGGCGGCGTGCTTCGCTGAGGGATAAGATACGACTTTTAAGAAAGTCAGCCAGAGTAGAAGCCTCCACATATTCCATGATTATGGAAATTCCGAGTCCGTTCACTTCCCTGACGCTGAAGATCTGCACGATATTGGTGTGATGAAGAGTTGACCACAATTCTCCTTCGCGACGCAATATATTGATATGTGCGGAGCTGGAGGCATATTCTTCTTTCAGGCACTTGATAGCTGCCCGACGGCCGTAATAGAAGCCCTCCAATATGCGAAATGGTCCCGATCCGGAGCTGTAGATAAGATCGTTTACGCGAATCCCCTGATCAAGCGAGGAATCGCGTTCGTTATCAATATAGAATCCGGAAGTATCGGGCATATCAGTTTCGCAATGTTTAGATATGCAAATATAGGAAAAATAATCCTATTTCTCCAAACAAACTACATTCGGGGCTGAATATCATTCCACTATAGCTACCGTATCGAGGCCCTGCCGGGTTGCGCCGCGATATGTGCCGATAGGATTGTCGCCTCGTCGGCATGAATACAGCACAAGGGGTGCATAGACCTGCACGCTGTTGAGTCGTCCCGTGTCGCCTACAAGGAGCTTTATGTTTTCGGCTTTCACTACGCGGAATAGATCCGGTTGACCTACTTTTCTGAGGATGCATACTTTGTCGGGAAGCCAGTTAAGCTGGAGTTCTGTGCCGATGTCAAGAGTATGACATGCTATGATGGTGTCTGCTCCGAAGCCGCTCGTAGTGGAGGAATTATTACCATTGTCGCCTGTCCGTTCGCAAAATACTTCCCAGTCGTGATAACCCGCGTATCGGCTCAGGATTGTGAGCGAGGAGAAAGAAGTGCCGTGGCCGGCTGATACGTAGCCCCAGATGCGCTTGAGAGTAGAAACCCCTATCGACCTTCTTGTACGGCGAAATATATCGCCGGCAAGCATATCGAAATCAGTGGGTGTTTTAGGTTCGCAGCCGTATGTAGAAGCCACGTGCTGCCTGAGTCGTTGCAACGCAATGGGATCAACTTTCATGGTAAATCGGATTTGAATGCAAAAGTACGGCAATATCAAGATAAGTAGAGCGAATAAATGTTAACGAATATTAAATCGGACTAAATTGAACTAAAACGAACTAAAACGAACTAAAACGAACCGAATCGAACTAAAACGAACCGAATCGGACTAAAATGAACCGAATCGGACTAAACCGAACCAAAACGAACCGCGCAGTATCAACTTCCGGTTTCCGAGACGCCGCTCACTCCTTGAGCATCAATAAGCGGCGAGGCTCACCGCCTCACAATAGGGGAGGCGTGCATGAGCTAAAACAGACTGTTAAGAAATATTAAATCGAACCGAATCGAACCAAAGGAATCATAGTTCCTCTTTCATTGATAATCTAATTTTGCAGTCTAAAATTCGCTTATTTCACAAATTTTAAATAATAATAAATAATGAAACGTTTTGATAAATTCAACATTTGCCTTAAGTCAGTATTGGCTCTGATGACTGTGATTCTCTTTGCATCATGTGATGAAATTAATGATCTGATATCGGGTGGTTCTGATAATGATAAAGATAAGAATGAATTCGTATATCTGTATTCCGACGGTAAGAAAACAAATATTTATGAGAATCAGACTGTTAAGGTTATGGATGAAGGTAATGAGCTTTTTGTGATGAAGTATAATCCTTCTCTCCGCTTTGAAATTCTGAAAAGCTCTGACAATCCTGAATACTTTACTTCAATGATGTATGTAGGGCGCTTTAACAGCATTGATGACGTAATGATTCCCGCTTATCCTCGCTGGGGCAGTTCTGCGGAGATAATTGAGCAGGGGGGAATAATAGTCAAGGTAGAAAATGCTTCCGGCGACAACACTTTCTATCTGCGTCTATTTATCTCAAGCTGTGATTATAATAGCGGAAAGATGACTATCCAATGCGAGAAGATAGGGGCGCAAAAGTTGGAATATTCAGCGCCCAGAAAGGCAACCATAGAGAAAGGAAAGACTTTTGTTATTGCTGACGAGAACCCTTATCTTGCACTTTTCAACCTTGAGAACGCATATCCGGTAATGAAACTGAAATCAAATTACAGCGGTCAGAAGAATTCTCCGGTGATTGACTTTAGCGGAATATATGATAGCGAGAAGCAGGAATTTCCTCCGATGCAGGAAAAATGGGCGGAGAGTGCGGAGATTGCTGCTAACGGCGTCTATTATGCAAAAGTGGAAACCGTGGCGAGAGGTACGAAGTATGTTCGCTTCAGAATTTCAAATATTGGCTCGGATGAGTCTATAAGTATAATCTATCAGATAGCTACGCAGAAATAAATCTGAGCCGGCCGGCTAATTATTTAGCGCAAGATAAGTATGAAAATATGTAATAATTGCGGTCATAACAACGTTGATGATTCACGGTACTGTGTGAAATGCGGAACTCCATTGGCTTCGTCAGCCGATATTGCTTCCGATGCTGCGGAAGTACCTTCCGAGTCACTTGCTTCATCGCCCGAAGCTAACCGGAATATTGAAGAGATGCAGAGCAAAATTGACCGTCTCCAGAGGCAGGTTGACAGAGCCAATGCCAAGGATGATGACGGCGGCTGTGTAGTTGAATTTTTTCTCTTCCTGATTGCAGCAGTGGTATTATGGATTTTTTGTCCCTCTGATCAGAAGATGACTACGGAAATATCCAGAGAAGTATCTACGCAGGCTATACAATATGTGGGGCATTTAATGGAACTCGATCATTTCAATCCTAATGCAGACCACATGGACAATGACGAAGTTGTGAAATTTGCAGAACGATACGGTTCTATCAGTATCAAAAACTATGGATTAGTAAAGTTGGGTTACTTTAAAAGGCGCGGAATGAAAAAGGAGCATTTGGCCGGTATCGGAATTTGCGGCTTTGTCATAACAAAATCTCTTGTCGACAAGATAAGTACCCGATAAATACTCATAATATTTCATCACTCTTGTGTAAAAATATGAATAAATACCTTATTGTTATATTTCTTATTGCTGCGAGTATGCCGCTAAAGGCTCAGGCGACTTTGTTCCGGCAGCGACTTGCAGTTGACTCTATAGCTGCTGTTAGGCTCGTTAATCAGGAAATTGGCAGGCTCAATCAGCCGACTCAGCAGACCATCGACAAGTTGCAGCCATTGGTGCATTCGATCAATAATGATATCCGTTCTTTAAATGATAAAGTTAATAAGATAAGCAGGATTGAGATCGCGAGCGACGGCAAAAAGATTAAGGATAAGGATGCGATAGCCACTATGACGGGTTTATTTCCGGAGATGTTAGAGCGTCTCCCTACTGATAGCATTTACTCCCGTCTAATCAAGCCTTCCAAGCAGAAAGACCGGATGTATAAAAGCGAAAGAGCCAAGCAGCTCGAAAAGGAGCTGAATAACATTCGCAAAAAGGTGAGCAAGGGTAACTTCAGTCATCCCTTTATATGTTACGCATTTTCAGGATATAAGAAGGATGTAAACAATTTACTCTCCGGGCTTTCGCGAAAGAAGAATAATTATGAAAAGGAAATTGCTGAGGCTAAGAAGAAGCTGATACCGCGGGTAAAGAAATTTAAGGCTGAGCAGTTTTTCGATTTCTTTGGCGCGGACAAATCTATTCCTACCCGCACAATATATGAGGGTGTAAGGTTTACTTATCCCGAGATGGTGGAAGATTATGATAAGCTTGTTGAGCGCTATTATAATACTCCTGACAAACTCCTTAATTTCAAGGTGACAAAAGAAGTGGCGGGGAAATTCGACGGTCTGCTGACCGATACAATCGGAATGTTTCCTCTCGAGTCTATGAAAAGCGCGAGAAAGGAAGAATATGAGCCTGAAACCGTTTATTATAACGGTATCATGCTCAAATCCAAATATAATACCATAGATCCTATAATCATCGACCTTCATGATTTGACTCGGTACACTCCCTATAATGACGTCACTTATACTCTCGGACCCGACGGCACTCTTTCTCCCCACGTAGTGGAACTGATTAACGGAACCTGGGAAAAGGGTGGAAAAGATAAGGATGGAATTTCGGTATTGATGTATCCGTATGAATCGACTAAGGAGCAAGATTTCACATTTATTTATGAAGACGGAAAATGGCAGCGAAAACAGCCGTTAACGAATAATTCCCGCATTTATGCTGAAATAACATTAGCTAATCAAAAATACATCGATTCCGATGGAAATGAGGTAGTGCGTGATAGGACAATAATACTTAAAACTGACGAGACTGTAGCAGACTTAAATCCGGATGGAAAACTGGAGCAGTGGACACTTGATGCAGCCTGGAGTGAAGATGAAGATGATGTTTTAGACATTTTTACAGGTGAGGGTACATCGCATTATTCGGTTATAGGTGATTATATTTATTATGGTGCGTATAGCGACGGTCAATGCTGGGTGGAAGAATGGGTTGGTGGTCCCGAAGGTGGACCCGAAGGCGGACTTGAGTGGGTTGGCTACAAACCCGATTCCATTAACGGAGAAAAACTGAAAAGTCTCAAATTCTATAAGGATCGTGAGAAGTATAGAAAAATGACAAAATTATCAGTTCACGATTTAGTAGATAGAGAAGATGAATGGTTTGGAGGAGATTATACACCTCAGTATTTTGTTCGAGATTATAATGAGGTAGAAAAAACTCTTAAAGAGAAAGGATTCGTTTTAGCACAAACGAAGAATACAAAGGTTATTATTGGTACTGATGATGAATCCTGTGAAAATCCGGAGCCTGGGATTGAGAAAATATTTAAATCTCCTGATTGTGAAGTAGCACTGACAATATGGAAAGATTACGAGAGGAAGTATCCAATTGAAGAACTGGAAATTAAATTCCATAATAAAGAAGCTTTGGACTATTTTGTTTCCAATCTGAAGAAATCCGGATGGACCACAGAGAATGGCTTTCATTATGACATAAGCCATCACGACTTGCTTATCCTCGTAATAGTTGGTAATGGAGTCTACTTTGATATAGGACCTTAAAGCGCGGCATCAATCGGAGGCGGGGAGAGGAAGATAGTAATCCTCGGTCACTCTCATGCGGTCGTCGAGTTTCAGCACCCAAGGACTGCCTGTAGGAATCTCAAGGGAGGCTATCTCCGACTCGGGAATATTCTTAAGCATCATGGCAAGGGCGCGGAGTGAATTGCCGTGAGCAGCTACAAGCACACACCCCTGCAGTCTGAGCTGCGGCTCTATCCTCTCTTCCCAGCATGAGCGCACGCGCGCTATGGTGGTCTTAAGCGATTCTGCAAGGGGAAGTTCATCTTCGGAGAGGGAATCATACTTCTCGTCGCGCGCCGGAGAGCGTGGGTCATCAGGCTCCAGTGCCGGCGGCATCACATCATAGCTGCGCCGCCACTGACGCACCTGTTCATCGCCGTATTTCTCTGCCGTCTCACTCTTGTTGAGCCCCTGGAGTGCGCCATAATGACGCTCGTTGAGATGCCAGTCTTTCCATACCGGCACCCAGTCACGTTTCATCTCATCAGCCGCAAGCTGAAGAGTGTGGATAGCGCGGCGCAGATAGGAGGTGAAGAAATAGCGGGGTTTAAGGCCTGACTCAAGGATGGCGCGTCCTGCTCTACGGGCTTCTTCCACGCCGGCAGGGGAGAGGTCAACGTCGGTCCACCCCGTAAAACGATTTTCAAGATTCCATTGGCTTTGGCCGTGGCGCAATAAAATGATCGTATAGCTCATATCCGAAGTTTTTTTAGAGGATTGCACGGCACTCGGGTGTCGTGATACTATCTTAACGCTTTCGCGAGAGCTTCGGTTTAATATAGAGGGCTGGATAACATCGCTCCTTCGGAGCTCATCATGCATAGGCTTACGTCATCGTCGCGTTGCTGTCCACGGATTACGTCCCTTTGGGACTTCATCCGCGGCTAACAATAACATCGTACCTATCGTGTCCCCCGATGATGCCCGATAGGGCAAGTCGGGAGACTGTGAGCCGAGCTACGGCGGGGGAAAAGAATTGAGGCTATGGCGCAATCCGCGCCACAGCCTCGTAAGGGGATTGTGATATCTGAGTTTTTATTTCTTTACCACCTTCCAGGCATAAACAGGATTGGTAGTTGCGGGAGTGATAGCTTCCCATTCCCATCCTTCGCCAAGATAAACTGAGGGATCATCATCAGCGCCGCTTGTTTGGAATCCCCAAGGCTGAGTGACGTATTCTCCGCCGTTTAATTCTACCTTGAAGGGCCACAATCCTTGATTATTATCGAAAACAATCGGACTTTGATACTTACTTATTTTGGTGACTTTGCATGAATATTTTCCTCCATTGATAGTAAGGCTTGAATCACCGCTCTTTAGTCCCGATGCCTGAGCATAAAGCACACGGTCGCCGGCTGCATACATCACGCAGTCGTTGAGAGTGGCATTAAATGGATTTGACTGAGCCTCGATGGAGTATCCGCGACCGTCACTATTTACCGTTACATTTGTCAGCACGTCTGTGCCGTAGGAGCGAAGACCTTCGGTTGTTGAGGCGCAACCTTTGATATTGAATGTGGTGTTGTTGATAGTGAGTGGCTTGGAACCTCTATGCAAAAGTGCAGAATAATTTCCGTTAACATTAATTACAGAGTTTGAGATAGAAGTCTCACCGTCAGTTCTAAGCATATAGGGATTTGCACCTCCGGCAGTAGTACCGGTAAAGTTGATATTCACATCTTCAAGTTCAAGATTTCCGGTAGTGTAAACATAGAACAGTGACTGTCCGTTGGTGGCTTCAATAGTTCCTCCACCGGAGATTTTCATCTCATTGCCTACGTAGAAGTGGGTATAATTTTTGCTATTCGTAGGATTATCACCGGCTACGGAAGCTGTGAGTTTGCCGTCAACCACCAATTCCAAGGGTTGTGTTACTTTTACTCCGTAAGTGGTGCCGGTTGAAGTCGGAACTACTGCGAGGTTAATTTCAGTATTTTCCGGAATAATAATCTTACCGGCTGATGAAAGAGCCTCGGCAAATTCTTCGTCAGTTGTGACGGTGACGGGCTCAAGGTTTTTATCATAAGCGGGCAGGGCGAAACCGGGCTTGATTTCTACGTTGAATGTAGACTTGGTGGTCA
>CAYNNV010000081.1:0-8862 GCA_964398625.1 uncultured Sangeribacter sp.
GGGAACAGGCGCGATTAATCGATCCGGAGAAGAGTGTGAACCGACTTATGGATAGAATGAAGGAAGACTTCAGACTATCCGTGCAACCACGTCACATAGAATGCTTTGATAATTCTAACATACAGGGTACAAATCCGGTGGCATCGTGTGTAGTATTTCGCAATGGCAAGCCTTATAAGAAAGACTATAGGCATTTCAATATCAAGACGGTGGAAGGACCTGATGATTTCGCTTCTATGAAAGAAGTGCTACATCGCCGCTATACTCGCATGATAGCGGAGGGTGAAGCATTGCCCCAACTTGTGGTAGTAGATGGGGGTAAGGGACAGCTGAGTGCTGCGGCTGAGGCCTTCGAAGAGATGGGAATAAGAGGAGAAGTGGCGCTGATAGGAATAGCCAAAAGGCTGGAGGAGATTTATTTTCCCGGTGATTCGTACCCTCTATATATAGATAAGAAAAGCGAATCACTTAGAGTGATACAGGCCTTGCGCGATGAAGCTCACAGATTTGGAATCACTCATCATCGCAACCGTCGCTCAAAGAGTCAGACTGTATCTGCTCTTGACTCAATCAAGGGTATCGGACCGGCCACATCAGCATTGTTGATGAAGCGTTTTAAGAGTCTGAAGAAGCTCCGAGAGGCGCCGCTTGATGATATTGTGGCAACTATTGGAAAGGCAAAAGCCCTCTTAGTGCGTGACTGGCTCGACGCAGTTCATCCGCGCCATTTCCACGCCGGGGATAATGACCCGATCATACCAAAAAAATAAATAATTTAAGCAAATTCACCCGTTTAAGCGTTATTACATTGTATGCAGTGTGGCCAGGTCTTCCCTCCACATGTAAAATTGATCAGTGGCTGCATGTAATAAATTGTGTATAATCCGAAAAAAACTTATACTCCACTATGAAAGCAAAGGATGACAAAAAGACAGCCCGAAGGCTGAGAAAGAATGAATTAACCGATCGTATTCTTGCGCTTCTGCAAAAAGAGAGCAAGAAGGCATTTAATTATAAGCAGATAGCCTACGCCATTGATGCAACAAATCCGGCTAATCGTAATGATATAATCAATATTCTTGATGATCTGGTAGCCAATGACCGAATTCTGGAGGTAGCCCTCGGTAAATATAAGGCCAAGGCCAATCGCGGCACCGAAGCCATAGGAGTATTCGTGCGTCGCTCTAACGGACGCAATGCAGTAATTCTTGACGATGAGCAGATAAATGTGGCCGAGCGTAACTCTATGCACGCGCTCAATGGCGATAAGGTGAGGGTAGTAGTATCAGCTTCACGCAAAGGAGCTGAGCCGGAAGCTAAAGTTATTGAGATTGTTGAGACTAAAGATCAGGTATTTATCGGCACGCTGAAAGTTGAACCCAATTATTCGGCCCTGGTGACGGATTCCAAGTTCCTGGCAGCCGATATTATAATTCCGCGAGGGAAACTAAAGGGAGGCAAGTCGGGCGACAAGGCAATAGCCCGCATCACGCAATGGCGCGATGAAGAGATGAATCCACGCGGTGAAGTGGTTGACATTCTCGGTGCAAAAGGGGAGAACAATGCTGAGATGCATGCAATCCTTGCCGAATTCGGATTGCCCTATAAGTATCCTGAAAATGTGGAGAAAGCTGCCGATAAAATCACAGCAGGTATTACAAAAGAAGAAATTGCCAAGCGCGAAGACTTCCGTAATGTGCTGACTTTCACCATTGATCCCCGCGATGCCAAGGACTTTGACGATGCCCTTTCATTCCGTCGTTTGGCCAACGGAAATGTAGAAGTTGGGGTTCATATAGCTGATGTGACGCACTACGTCAAGCCTAACTCTATAATTGACAAGGAGGCCGTGAAGCGTGCCACATCGGTATATTTGGTGGATCGCACTATACCAATGCTTCCCGAGCATCTTTCAAATGGTATTTGCTCTCTGCGTCCTAACGAGGAAAAGCTTTGTTTCTCAGCTATTTTCGAACTTGATGAAAATGCCTGTATCGTAAATTCTCGCATAGGCCGCACTGTGATCTGCTCCGACCGTCGCTTTACTTATGAAGACGCACAGGAAATTATTGAGACAGGTAAAGGAGACTATGCAGCTGAGCTTCATACTCTTAATGAGCTTGCGAAGAAGATGCGCGCCCGTCGTTACGAGCACGGTGCTCTTGAATTTGAACGTGCAGAAGTGAGATTTGAAATAGATAAAGACGGGAAGCCAATATCAGTATATTTCAAGGAAGCAAAAGATGCTAATAAGCTGATTGAAGAATTCATGCTCCTGGCCAATGTCACCGTTGCCGAAGCTATAGGAAAAGTACCTAAAGGGAAGAAAGCCAAGACATTCGTATATCGAGTTCATGATAATCCGGATCCCGAGAAAATATCTAATTTTTCCTCTATAGCTTCTCGTTTCGGCTTTAGAATCAATGCGGAGGGGCGTGCGAAAGAGGTCAACAAGCAACTGAATAAGATGCTAAAGGATGTAAAGGGAAGGGGCGAGGAAAATATGCTTGCCATGCTTGCAATCCGTTCTATGGCAAAAGCTGTCTATACTACCGACAATATAGGCCACTACGGACTGGCAGTGCCCTACTATACACACTTCACTTCGCCTATCCGTCGCTATCCTGACATGATGGTGCATAGGCTTCTTCACCGCTATCTATCCGAGAAGGGTCGCAGCGTGGATAAGGTCAAGACCGACGATCTGTGTAAGCACTCCTCGGAGATGGAACAGCTGGCCTCTAATGCCGAGCGTGCCTCTATCCGCTACAAGCAGGTAGAATATATGAAGGACCGACTTGGGGAAATCTATGATGGTGTAATATCCGGCATTACCGAGTGGGGATTCTATGTTGAGCTTGACGATAACAAGTGTGAAGGCCTGGTGCCGGTGCGTGATCTCGAAGGTGACTATTACGACTTCGATGAGAAAAACTATTGTCTGATCGGGCGTCGCACCAACCGTCGATATACTCTCGGCGATCAGGTGAAAGTGCAGGTGGCTCGTGCCGACCTCGACAAGAAGCAGCTCGACTTCGCCCTCATCACTGATACCGGCAATCCCAACCGTCCGATATCTCGCGATGCTCATCCCGACCACGGGCGCAATCGTCCCCGTTCAGCAAAGGGAGGGAAGAAGAGCCGTAAGAAAGGACGTAAGTAAAAATGGTAATATAGTAATATAATAATACAGTAATATAGCTTACTTAATTCAGTCGATTCTCTCACCCCATATCATAAAAGGATGATAAAGAAAATATTGCTCGCCGCTGCTGCTACGGCGGCTCTCGCACCGGCGGATTTGCCGGCGAAGACAATTGCGGAAACGTCGGCCTATAAATGGGTCGGCGATTCCGTATTTCAAGGGTCTTACAAAGCATTTGCGCCCGATGACGTAATGATAATATCAGACTATTCAGCAAGTCCGGGTTACTTCATGCCTGTTGAAAAAGTGTGGAAGCTTACCAACGACATTACTTCTTATCCTCGCCTGAGCGGGGGCAACCGGCTGATGCAGGCCGTCTATAATATGGGACTCGATGAGATGGTGAATGCCGTAGAGCCTGATACTACGCTCCGAACCGGCAAGGAGTGGGCCGGCGTCTGGACGCGCGATGTCTCTTATTCCATTCTCCTCTCAATGGCTTTTATGCAGACAGAAGCGGCAAAGACTTCGCTTCGCAAGAAAGTGGATTCTCTCGGCAGAATCATTCAGGACACGGGCTCCGGAGGTGCTTGGCCTGTTTCAACCGACCGTCTAGTATGGGCTCTCGCCGCTTACGAGATATATAAAGTCACGGGCGATAAGGCCTGGCTTCGAGAGATATATCCTGTGATAAAAAAATCCGTCGACGATGACGCCCTTACCGCAACTTCGCCTGACGGACTTATACTTGGCGAAACTTCCTTCATTGACTGGCGCGAACAATCATATCCTTCCTGGATGCAGACTGTCGATATCTACAATTCCGAGGCTATGAATACCAATGTAGTGCACGCCGCAGCATTGCATATACTCGCAGATATCGCAGCTGATTTGGGTAAGAAAAAAGAGGCGGAGAAATATGAAAAACGAGCTGCCGAACTCCGCACCGCGATTGACAAAAAATTCTGGATGGAGGATAAGGGATATTATGGTATGTACACATACGGTCGGCTTAACCCGATACTCAATCCTCGCGAAGAAACCCTCGGGAATTCGCTTGCCATTCTCACCGGACTCGCTTCCGGCGAGAGAGCAGCACAGATTTCAGCATCCGTGCCCGTTACTCCCTTTGGCGCCCCCATCTTCTTCCCCGGCATCAAAGATCAACCCTCTTACCACAACAATGCTCTTTGGCCCTTTGTCGCTTCATTTTGGGCACTTGCCAATGCACGTGCCGGCAATGACGAGGGCACTCTTCAAGCCATCGCTTCAGTCATACGTCCTGCGGCTCTTTTTGCCACAAACAAAGAAAACCTCCGCCTTGACAACGGCGATATCGCAACCGAGCTTAATTCCTCAAATATGCTTTGGTCACTATCAGGAAACATAGCTATTGTCACACGCATACTTTTCGGAATACAGTTTGAGAAAGACGGACTTAGATTTTCTCCCTTTATACCTAAAGCATTATCCGACACAAGGACATTGACAGGATTTCCCTACCGTGGAGCGATGCTCGACATCACCGTCTCCGGTTATGGTTCGCATATTAAAGAACTCACTCTCAACGGAAAGAAAGTAAAAGATGCATCTGCACTAATTCCTGCATCGCGCCTCAAAGGGAATGTGAAAATTAACATAGTAATGGCCGATAACGCACCCGAACTGAATACTGTGGCTGAAGTCACCAATGCTTTTGCTCCACTCACTCCCATAGCCCGGTTAAGGCATAATTCCGACCTGCAGGGCGATAACGTGCCTTATGAGAATGAACTCTACTGGAACCCGATAGAATATATCGCCGGTTACGAAGTGCTGCTCAACGGCAAGACTGTGGCAACTACTCGCACCACATCGTGGCCCGCTACAGAGCCCGGTGAATGGCAAGTGGTAGGAATAAATGACTCCGGAACACGGTCATTTGCTTCCGAGCCGGTGGTCAACTATCAGCGTTTCACCTTTGAGATTCCCGGCGAAGGACTCACGATGATTTCGCCGGAAATAAGCTATCAGCCACAAAGCACCCCTGCGGGCTTTCATGGCACCGGATTCGTAGAGACAGATAAGTCCTCAGAGCCGATAGAAATCGCAATCACAGTGCCCGAAAACTGCCTGTACGCACTATATCTAACCTACGCTAACGGTAATGGCCCTGTCAATACCGAAAACAAGGCAGCCATTCGCTCCGTCATTGTAGACGGCGAGAAAGCGGGCACAGTGGTGATGCCTCATCGCGGAGTAGGAAACTGGTACGACTGGGGAGAGACCAACCCCGTGAAAGTGCGCTTGAGCGCCGGCGACCACATCATCCGGATAGAATACCGTCCGGAGGATACTAACATGAACATCGCCACAAACCACGCCCTAATTGATCGCCTCACCCTCATCCCTCTCACCGACCGGTGAGTTAGCCGGGGCGATGGCTTACTATATAGGGAAGTTGCCTGTCGAAATATGGTGATTATTTGTAACTTCGCAATCGAAACAACTATCTGAATCAGATTGTAAATCCAATAGGTATGCATTGGCTGTTAAGAAAGATGAAAGGATCTATAGTTATATTACTTACTATCTTCTTATTCCTCTCCGGCTCCTGTTCTAAAACGAATAGGACATTGGAGAGTGTTGAGAAGAAGATAATTGATAATCCCGAAACATCACTCAAGACGTTGGCTGCAATGGACACACTTTCTATGTCTGAATCACAAAAAGCCCGGAGGGCATTGTTACAGGCTTATATGGCAATTGTCTGGGTTGTTCCTGTTGATATGACTTCGGGCGATTTGAATCGTGCCGTTACCGCCTTCGATGGCAAATGCACAACAGATGAAGTAAAGTCTCTTATCATAAAATCCGAATTAGCCCACTCCAACGGAAATCCCGTTGTCAGAATGGAAACATTGAAGGATGCGGAGTTTCTTGCCACTCAATTAGATGATGAGGAAGATTTGGCATTCGTCTATTTATATTTGTCTCACGTCTACAGTAATGGGTTTAATGGTATTGTCAGTCAGTACTATGCAAATAAAGCTTTAAATTTATTCAATAAACTTGGCTATAGGAAACAAAGCATAGATGCGAGAATGGCAATAGTTGGCGGATTGATTGTTCAGAGTGATTATGCTACGGCACTTGACTCGCTGCTGGCAATGAAAAGCGATGTGTTGGCATATTCAACTGACAGCTACAAGAACTATTTTCTTGACCAACTCGCACGGACTCTGGACGAAAATAACAGAAGTAAAGAAGCTATTGATATATGGCGTAAAATATGTGATGTAGACAATGCTTCATCCAATATACTCGCGCATTGGGCTAATGCATATCTTCATCTCAATCAACCAGACAGTGCCGAAATCCTCATAAATAAAGCAATAGCTTTACCTCATAATTCATCGGATGAATTTCTTTGCCGTAATGTACAATACTCGATATTAGAGCGACTTGGTCGTAAATCCGAACTTTCTCTTGTAGACAGCCTAAGAGATAAAGCGGCCAATATAGATTATGATGAACGCAAAATACCGGAATCAAGTCTTGCCCTTAATGAGAAGAATGAATCAGTTACCCGCTCTGCATGGAAAGATATAGAGAGTGCAAAAAATCAAATAATTTTACTGATTGCCGTTTTAGCAATCCTTTTGTTGGTGACGATTGGAAGCATACTGTTTTATCGAAAACGAACGCAGCTATTGAAGGTGGAGAACGAAAATAATCTTCTCAGGCTTCAGAATCTTGAGCATAATTTATTTGAGAACGAGCGCAAGCATAATGAAGTAGCAGAAAAAATAGCTGCATTATTCAAGTCCAGATTCAATACCATAGACCAACTTGCTTCAGCATATTTTGAGTGTAAGGAGACCGGTCAGGAACAAAAACGCATTTTTAGTGAGGCAAAATCGGCTATCGAGGAGTTTTCGTCAAATAAGTCAGTAAGTGAACTTGAGGATATAGTCAATACATCCAATGATAATATTATGTCATCATTTGATGTGGATTTCCCTAAGATTTCCGTTTCCCAACGAAAACTTGCTCTTTTTATCTTCTGTGGATTGTCATTGCAATCAATCAGCATTTTCTTAGGGAAAGACCTTCGCAATATCTACGTATATAAATCGCGGCTCAAAAGCATCATTTCAAAGAGTGATGCCCCTAATAAAGAAATATATCTGAGTTATTTCTCATAGATTACGCGCCGGTTGGATGATGTAAGATAAGTTATTTCAGTATGCTTGATTATCAGTGTTTTAGATATTAAAATGTAAGGTGCTGTAGTTTGTAGTCTACATAGTTTCGGTTAATTTTGTAATGTGAATTTACAATCTAAAATCAACTAGTATGAAAAAGAAGTTTCTGATTTTGGTGCTGATGCTCATCGGCATCTCTATGGCCAACGCACAGCAGCCTCTGCCGCTCAATCCGGATGTTAAGCATGGTGTGCTACCCAATGGATTGACTTACTACATTCTCCACAATGAACATCCAAAGAACCGTGCCAATTTCTACATTGCGCAGAAAGTCGGTTCCGCATTGGAAACGCCTGAGCAGTACGGATTGGCTCACTTTTTAGAGCACATGGCCTTTAACGGCACCAAGCACTACCCCGGAGACTCTATGCTCCGTTATCTTGAATCAAAAGGTATCAGGTTTGGTGCTGATGTCAATGCATATACCGACTATGAGGAAACGGTGTATAACATCGACAACGTGCCGACTACAGCCCCCGCTCTCATGGATAGTGTGCTGCTATGTCTGCGTGACTGGAGCTGCGACCTTCTGCTTGAAGACAATGAGATTGACGCCGAGCGAAAGGTGATTCAAGAAGAATGGCGCATGCGCAATGACCCCGATCATCGCTTCCGTGTAGCAATGGCGCCGGTAATCTTTTCAGAACCCCAGTATCAGCTGACCCCCATAGGGACTATGGATGTAGTGATGAACTTCCCGTATAATGCACTTCGCGATTATTATCACAAATGGTACCGTCCAGACCAGCAGGGTATCATTGTGGTTGGCGATTTTGATGCAGCCGAGATGGAAAAGAAAGTCATCGCCACCTTCTCAACTATTCCGATGCCGGAGAATGCCGCAGTTCGTGAATATGTCGACGTCAGCGATAATGATGCTCCTTTGTTTTTCGCATTTGAGGATCCGGAACTTAAAAACGGACGTGTGGACTTCCAAGTGAAATTTGATAAGATTCCCCTTGAATATCAGAATACCGATATTGCCTTCACCAACTCTTTGGCTCAAGACATAATGGCTGATATGATCAACAACCGACTGTATGAGCACAGTCAGGAGGCGGATTGTCGTTATGCTAATGCCGGTGTCTATTTCACCGACATGTATCCATCAAAGACAAAAGGTATTTTCAATGTAGCAGCCATTGCCAAGGATGATGAAATGGACGCATTTGAAGATGCTTTTGCTATTGTAGCCGGTGCATGTCAAAAAGGATTCACCCAATCGGAACTTGATCGTGCAATTACTGACATCCAAGCGCGATATGATAAGCGATTTAATGAAAGAAACAATACAAATACTTCCGTCGTAGCCAAAGAACTCATAAACGCATTCAAAGACCGCACTCCTGCAATGGGAATTGAAGCCGAGAGAGATTTCTTTAACAATAAAATGACTAAGATAGCTCTCCAAGCCTATAATGAGGCTATCTCGAAAGTCATTACTCCAAATAATCAGGTGCTTCTCATACG
>CAYNNV010000082.1:0-8845 GCA_964398625.1 uncultured Sangeribacter sp.
CATCATCATTCCATACATCTTTAGCCAGTCGGAAGGCAGCCCAAGCTTTAGGCCACCCGGCATAGAAAGCTATGTGGGTTATGATTTCTGCTGCTTCAGTGCGGGTGATACCATTCTTTTTTGCTTCCTGAAGATGGAAGGTAAGCGATGAGTCGGTGATTCCCTGTGAGATGAGAGAAGTGATGGTGACGAGACTGCGGTCGCGCAACGAAAGCAGATCATTGCGGCTCCATACTTCTCCGAAAAGGATATCGTCATTTAGATGAGCAAACTCGGGAGCGAAGTCGCCTAACTGATTGCGACCTGCGGTCTGTACGATTTTCTGTTGTGCCATAATACTTAATGCTAATGTCATTATCAATGAAAGGATGCAATATCTTTTCATGTCTTTTATTTAATCTTGTTAATAATTGTGCTGTCGGGATTCAGAGGATTTTGGTCGCACTGTTCAAGCGACTTCACCCAATGGAGAGTGCCTTGCTTGTATTTCTGAAAATGGGGTGAGGCCATTTGCTTGATCATTGTTATCATCATAGAAAATCAATATCTTGCTTAGCATCTATGAATTCTGATATTGCAAAATTAGCAAAACATATTGCTATAGACGAACCAATTATCTCGCACTTTGTAACGATTTCACCGACACTATTTGTCATTTCCAATGCACCGAATCAGATATTATTTCGTAATTTTGCCTGATGAATAAAATACTCAAAGTCAATTCCCCGGGTGATTACAGTGCATATCTTGGACAGACCGACCGCCACAGGCTGGTAAGTGTCATAGACTATGAAGCCCTCTCCCCTATCCGCCATAGTCTGAACAACTATGGGGTTTATGGCATTTTTCTCCGCGATGACACCTCTATTGACTTGCAATACGGTCGCGGAAAATATGACTATAAAGAATCTACCTTGATATGCGTAGCTCCCGGACAGATTGGAGGGAAAGAGGATACCGGAGAAACAGTGTTTATTTCTGATTGGGCTCTTCTCTTTCACCCCGACATTCTCCACGGTACAAGCCTCGAAAAAACTATTCGAGATTATTCATTCTTTGATTACCATGTCAATGAGGCTCTGCACATGAGCTTGGAGGAGAAGGAAATTATAGTTTCTTTAATGAAGGCTATACAGCGTGAAATTGATCAGGAGCATGACATGGAGCAAGATGAGATTATCGTCGGGTATATAAATGTCCTGCTGAAATACTGCAAAAGATTCTATAATCGCCAGTTTGTCACGAGAAGGCATAAGAATTCAGATTTCCTTGCACGTTTCAGGGATTTATTGACAGACTATTATGCCAACGACCTTCAGCTCATGCATGGCATTCCCACAATTCAGTATATGGCGAATTGCCTGTGTATGTCGCCCAATTATCTTGGCGATCTAATCAAGCGCGAAACCGGAGAGACTGCAGGAAACCATATCAGAAATTTCCTCGTAATTCAAGCCAAAAACGGACTTGCTGCGGGTAAAACAATCTCAGAAGTGGCATACGACATAGGAATGGAATATCCTCAGCATCTAAGCCGCATGTTTAAGAAACAGACAGGTATTACCCCGACAGAATATATCCGGCAAATGAAAAAAAGATTATAAGTTGGAATGAATTTTGAGAAGAAACTGAATTCCTTCTTCGTATTCCTTTTCAGTCATCCCCTCGCGTGCTTTTGTTGTGGCGATATTTCCGGCCTCTACTATCTTCCCACGGTTAGAAACTTCCTTATCGGTTATTCTATAATAATTATGCGTCATCTTCTACTATTTATATGCGCTATCGCATTTTACTTCAACGCTACAGCGCAAACCGGTGTATCGTACCATACTGACAAAGTTGCCAATGGCTATAACTATTTACTATATACTCCTGACTCTACGGCTATTGCAAGACCTTTGATTATTGCTCTGCACAGCCGCGGGTCGTCAGGTACAAACCTTCAAGATGTTGATTATTTCGGTACGATTGATGCAATAGAATCGGGTATGAAACTTGACGCTTACGTAATTGCGCCCCAAGCCACCGGTGCAGACTGGGACACAGATAGAGTAATGAACGTGGTTGATTATGCCTTGTCAAATTATAACATTGATTCAAACCGCATATATGCTATCGGTATGAGTATGGGTGGTAATGGAGTGGCTAATTTAGTTGCTGCCAATCCGGAGAAAATTGCAGCTGCAATAATTTTAGCAGGTTCTATAACAAAGGGGAATGCAATTGAATTAAGTAAAGTACCGCTTTGGATTATCAGAGGCACAAATGATCGCGAAGAAGCTATCCGGCGCACAGATAATATGGTTGAAGAAATCAAAAGGCAAAATTCTTCACGGATTGTTTACAGCAAGATAAAGGGGTTGGATCATCGCCAACATGAACGCATACTCTATATGCCTTACTTTTATGAATGGTTGATGTCACATAATCTTACAACTTCCAACCGTCCAATTAATCCTACCACTGAAGTTACAACAAAAATGCTTAAAGACTCCTATAATGGACTAAGACTACGCAAAGGCTCAGCGACAAAGAGAAAAAGCAGATCTCAAGGCGCAAGAGGAGCATACCTAAATCACAGATTATATCTTCTACCGACATTATAGTCAATCAAGAAACAGTTAACTCAAAGCTCCCTGCGCTTCTATGTTTGTGATTACTTAATGTAATACGAATCGAGTAACGCATAATTTGTATTTGTTCATTTAAATTCTGAGACCTATCTATTATTTCAAAGGGGGAAATCGGTAATGATAAACTATAAATTAAGCTGAACATTCGCCGCTTAAGAAGGGTTTTTATAAATGATAGATAACCGAAACTAATAATTTCAGCATATTAATATTATGTCACAATCATTTTTAAGAAGTGCACTATCAGCACTTACAATAATTTTAGGAACAATATTTATGAAAGCACAAACATCTTACATCTTTCTTGCACCGGGTGTGGAGGAAGTAGAAGCAACAGCAACAATTGATGCACTCCGCAGAGCGGAAATCCCCATCACATTAGTAGCAGTATCAGACAATCTACAGATTAAGGGAGCAACCGGACAAACGCTTGTGGCCGATTCCCTTATTTCAGAAGTGAATACCGATGATGCTGACTGGTTAATCATCCCCGGTGGTGACCCCGGAGCACAAAACCTTTTTGCCAATGCCGATGTGAAGAATAAAATCTTAGCTCATTACAATAAAAACGGTCGCATAGCTTCGATTTGCGCCGGACCCGCTGTGGTACTTGCACCTCTTGGTGTACTTAAAGGAAAGAAAGCTACCTGCTATCCCGGACTTGGGGATGCTATCAATTCAAACGGCGGAGAATATGTCAAAGAGACCGTAGTCATCCAGCCGAATCTCATCACCTCTGAGGGGCCCGGTACTACTTTGCCATTCGCCATTGAGATCATACGCGCCACAAAAGGTGATGAAGCCGCTCAAGCTGTGGCATCGGGAATGCTCGTGAATTATTAAGTAAGCCCGTATTATTTATACCGTTTATTCGAACCGTATGCCAAGACGGAATCCGAAAAAATGTAAAGTTTATAGGCAGTACTCTTAATCATTTGATTATAAAAATCTGCTTATAAACTTTTTATTGCATATATCGGGATTTTAATATTCCATTTCGGTATAAAGCCTTGATTCATTCAACTATACAGCTGTTTTTTCTGTTTATAAGAAAAAAAGAAATATTATGAACACTGAAGAATTAAGAGAGTATTGTCTCTCGCTGCCGGATGCTGTAGAAGATCAGCCGTGGACTGAACCCCAATACCAAATGCTCGTAACTTTTAAAGTAGGAGGGAAATGGTTTTGTCTGTTTAATCCTGATGAGAAATTCATTGACGTAAAGTGCGATTCTGAAAAAATTGAAGAGATGAAGGCAAAATATCAAGCAGCTTTCCCCGCTTGGCACATGAATAAGGAGCATTGGCTTGGAATCAGGCTTGATTCCGATATGCCGGATAGTAAAATAAAGGAATTAATCCAAAGTGGGTATCAGTTGATTGTTGACCACCTCAGCGGTAAGAAACGTAAAGAGCTTGGTCTCTAATCATTCACCACTATTAATATTAGCAGAGGCTGCGTTGTAATTTGAATTTTATAGCGCAGCCTCAGTGGTATTTTCGAAGTGATTCATGACTTTAATTTAGTTGTCTGTGTCGTTGTCCGGAATTTCACTACCTATAGTTAATCCGGTTAACCGATCGGCAGAGAAAAACTAACATTTTGAGAGATACGGTGAGAGCACTGCAGAAAAATCAATCTGCAGTGCTCTTAGAGATGTTCTAAATCAATTTATGACACTATCGCATCATTTTCTGTCCACTCTTCAAGGCTTCCTTCCTTTACTTGAATGCAAACCTCAATCATGTCAGTTTCGGCATGAAGTTTACGCTTTGCTGCCGGAGATATGCGAAGCCAGTCACCGGCTTCAAGAGGAACATTCTCACCGTCAACTTCCATAAATCCTTTGCCGGATACGATGAAATATATTTCCTCGTTCTGCTTATGGCTGTGATAGAAAGGAATCACTGTTCCGGCAGGAAGATTATTAACTGATACTTCAGCACCTGTAAGTGCAAGTGTGTCATGTAGCACTGTGCGAGGTGCACCTTCGGCTACGTGTGTTTTACTGTATTTACTCATTGTCTTAAAAATTTATTATAATTAGATTAATTAAATTATTCGCCAAGCATTCTTTTGATCCGGGCTATGCGAAGCTGATTATAGAGCAGAGTTTGCGGAGAATCAGCCACCAACATATCAAATCCATGGAATACACCCGGAATGGTGTGAACTTCCGTATTTACACCGGAGCACGTCAATCGTGCGGTATAGTTGAGGCATGACATACAGAAAAGATCCAGAGTGCCGACAGCGATAAATGCCGGCGGCAGATTAGTCAAGTCTTTTGCAAGAGATGCAGAATAATATGGAAGCTCATCATCCGTCAACTTTTGTCCTCCCAACAGTGTAGACCATCCAAGACGGTTATAAGCCGGAGTCCATACTAACTGGCCGGCATAAGGATCAGGCATCGGATCCTTGTCAGTACCAGTACGACTGTCGAGCATGGGATAAGTCAATGCCTGCCCGCACAAGGGCACTCTGCCATGGTCGCGATTATATAGTGCAAGACGTGCAGCAAGACCACCACCGGCACTTTCGCCCAAAATTACTATTCGAGAGGGGTCAGCTCCAAATTCGGAAGCATGGTCGTGAATATATTCGAGACCCGAATAGGCATCATGCAAATCAGCCGGGAAGGGAGCCACTGTAGCCAATCGATAGTTGACGCTCACAAGGATGGCCTGTAATCCATTGGTCAGGACCTCCGGCTTTGTAGCCATTGTATTAGCATCACCCATTAGATACCCACCTCCGTGCATAAAATATAATATCGGAAGCGAACCTTTGCGAGTCAGCTCAGTCGGCCGCCAGATATAAAGGTCAATAGTATTACCGTCCATCCCGGGGATTGTGACTTTTTCCGAGCCCGGTAATTCCTGACTCTCCCCTATCATGCTTACAAAGGGATTTTTATCAAATGGATATTGACAAGCGTCAAATATTTTATCAATTATGGGCAACTGATATTCTTTTGCTATCAGGTGCTTTGATGTGAATTGTTGAGCCATTGCTTTTATCTTTTGTACCCCTCTTTAAAAATATTTGCGGGGTTACTGTTTTTACATTTCAACCATTCAGCAGATAAATAGTTCTGTTAAAAACAGGTAAAGCTAATGATGGAATATATTATGCACCGTTTGGAATATTTCGCGTTGAAAAAATTTCCTATTCTTAATACTAATGTTGTAGAAAATATGTTTTATAAAATAGCTATGACATTACATTCACTTCCTCCACTATGGACAATCAGTGACCTCAACTCCGCAGCTCCGGGGATGATGTTTGGCTCTGACTTTATTTTCTATCGGGATTTCAGTGCTATTAGAAGACTAACTGACAAAATTGTAGTTAATTTTGTCGGCTTCATCTATATATCCTCAGGTAAAATAGCAATCACTCTGAATGATATTTACCTAAGAGCCCAAGCCGGCCAGATAATATTCTACAAAGCAGGCGACTATGTTTCTGACTTGCTGCTTTCTCCTGATAGTGACCGATTCGTATGTGGAATTGAAGCCACTGTACCCTTTGAGAGTCGAAGTTCTGTTGGATTTCCTCAACTCACATCTTTGAAAGGTAACTGTATGGTTTTCAATCTTAGCAAAGCTGCCGTTAATCTTCTCGAAATCTATGGTGACTTATTAGCTCATAAATATTCTGTTGGAATTGAAAACGTAAGGTTTACAATAATTTCATTGATGGAAGATCTGCTTGCATCGGTCACCCTTCCCGCTACAGACTCCGGGGAAATGCCTACAAGACAATCCGCCGACCGGCTATATCAACGATTCTCGACTCTGTTGATAGAATCATATCCAAAGGCGAGAGATTTACAATGGTACGCCGACGCGCTATCCGTATCGTCCAATTATCTTGCAAGAGTTGTGAGACAAATTAGCGGAAGGCGCACAATGGAATGGATCAACGAAGCCATTATGACCGATGTGCGCACTGCCTTAATCCACACTGACGATTCAATAAAGGAAATCTCAGCGCGATTGGGATTCAATAACCCGGCTTTCTTTGGTAAATACGTGAAGAAACACTCCGGCTTGACACCAAAACAACTAAGAAGATATCTGAAAACAAAACTTACTCCAGAGGTATAGACTATCTGAATTTTCAGTCGGAATATTGAAGATAATTCTCAGCTTCAAAATATTCTAACAGTAGTTATTTTATTTCTTTATATGATACAAGATAAATCCAATTTTCCGGAGGAAGCGGCACGTCATTCATTTCTTAGAAGACTCCTGATTTATTATTGAATTTTTCAGTCTCGTAGAAATGACAAATTCCGATGCCACAATCGAGAACTGAAGCCGGGCTCTTGGGGATATAGTAGAAATGAATTGTATCTCCGCATACCAAAGCTCTCCAAGGCTGAGAGTTTGTTGATGACGGCGCAAGACGAAGCATTTCAAGAGCCTCTCCAAATCTATCCGTCATCTTATATGGTGTTTCAAAATTATTGTTGAAAAAAAGTTTATCATACGGCTTGCGATTCTTGCTTCCCAGGGCGATACGAGTTGCCTTTTCACGCAACGACTGCTTTGCAGCAACTCCGACAGGACAGATTACTTTGAGTTCTTCACCGTCCGGCCAAACTTCACCACGGTCAAAATCTGTTCCCTTAAACGTTGCAGCTATCCAGCAAGTGCCAAGCCCCATTTGCCAGGCCTTGAGAACGACTTGTTCAAATTTAAACCCTGCCGTAAGTGCCGAATTCTTATCATTCTTAATTCCTAAAAGAAAGAAATCCGAAGCACCTTTTATCATTCCGTATGTACTCGGTCTGAAGCCATCTTTCATATCAAAGGATTGAAGACGTATGCTTACATTTCCTCCAAATGGAGAATCAATTGATTCAATAGTATTTTTTAATTCACTGATTTGATCAGGACTTAAGCTTTCGCCATTGTAACTACGTACAGAACGCCGTTCTTTAATCGCTTCTATAATATTCATATACATTCGTGTTTTTCTCACACATAATAACAATTAGTTTGGGCAACTGTTCACAAATTGCTTTGTCTAAGAATCTCAAGCTTTCCGGTGATTTACAGTTCTGTCATCTTCAATACCAATGTTTTACAAGTTTCGATATTATATCTGCGAGTAATTTCTCCTGCTTAGAATAAATATGCCCTGTACCCTCCACAAAAATCACTCTATTATCGTCAGGATGTCTGATATGTGAATTAATAAGTTCAATAAAAGCCTTCGGTTCTACATAAGCACAATTCGTGAGAAAAACAGAACAACAGAAAACAATTTATCTATTTTGTGAACAAGTTGGTAATTCAAGGCATTTTATAAATGAAACAATATAAAAGACACTACTATGAGTAAACACACAATTTACAGCCGTTTTCAGGATATGGTAAATAAGTATCCTGATAATGCAGCTGTAATCGAAGATAACCGCACTATAAGTTACTCCGAGCTTGACTCTATGGTCAACTCAATCCTTGCCAAGTTCTACGATCAGAAACAGAAATTTATCGGAATTGTTATGCACCACGGTGCAGAGCAGATAGCTGCAATGCTCGCCGTTCTCAAAAGCGGGGCTGCTTACGTTCCTGCCGAGCCATTCCTACCAAAGGATCGTATTGACTATATGATGAAGACTGCCGGTGTGAAGCTGGTAATAACTGATGATTTCTGCGAGAATCTGATGCCGGCAAAAGAATCTTTTGAAGACCGATCCACTCCCGACGGAGTGGCTTATATACTCTATACTTCCGGAACCACCGGAAAACCTAAGGGGGTTATCCAGGAGAACCACTCGGTAGTGAACTACTGTGAGGCTTTTGAGGCCGAAATGCACACCGGACCGGGTGATGTGATGCTCCAGTATTCGGTCTGCTCATTCGACATATTCGTGGAGGAAGTGTTCACAACCCTTCTCAATGGCGCCACGCTCGCTATCCCCACCATTGAAGTGCACAACGGACCGCTGAGCGGGTTGATGGAATTCTGCACACGCCACGGTGTGACAATCATCGATGGATTTCCTTATCTTATTGCGGACCTCAACAAGAAGTCCAACTTGCTACCGAAATCGGTAAACCTTATTATCAGTGGTGGCGACGTGATTCGCTCAAGCTATATCACCAACCTGCGAAATAAGGGGATAAGAATTTATAATACTTACGGTCCCTCGGAGACTTGCGTATGCTCCAACTATTTCCGTGTGGACAACG
>CAYNNV010000083.1:0-7007 GCA_964398625.1 uncultured Sangeribacter sp.
TTCAAGTTTGCTTTAAGCGGTACAATAGTAAAAATCAGCAAATTTCACCATTAATTAATAAATACCTTTTGCGTAATAATTGCCGATCCATGAATGAAACTATTACACTGCCGGAGTTGGTTGACAAGGTGAATAATGTAAATCTTGACAAAGAGATAATAGTATTTGAAAGCCACGAGCCGATGCTTCATTCCGGCTATTTCCCTCTACGCTTTGAAGCTCTCCTTATCATTCTTTGGAAAGAGGGATACGGTAAAATCGGGATTGACCTTAAAGAATATGAGCTGAGGCCTAACTCAATGATTATGATACAGCCTCAGAATTATATTGAATACACGCAGACAGAGGAGCGCGGGCACGCAATGATTGTGGTAGTATCAAAAAAAGTGGTTGAAAATCTGCTTCCCAAACTCACTGATATTCTCCCGCTTATCATGCACCATCGCACCGAGCCGGTCACTCATCTCACTGATGATGAGGCTCGGGGACTTCAATCCATTTATACGCTTTTGCAGGACAAACTGCAACAGCGTCCTACACCTTATCTTAAGCAGAAGGTATTCAGTATATTGCAAGCGGCCCTTTTTGAGATCACCGACATCTTCCTCAGTCGCCATAGTGACGATGAGCGCCGACGCACTCGCAAGGAGGAGATTATGGCACGCTTCATCATTGCCTTAGGGGAGAATTTCAAGACTGAGCGTTCGGTGGCATTCTATGCCAACTTGCTATGCATTACACCCAAGCACCTTTCGGGAGTTGTACGTGAGATATCGGGAAAGACGGCGGGCGAATGGATAGAGTCATACGTGATCATGGAAGCTAAGATACTTCTCCGCAATTCCGATATGAATATTCAGGAGATAGGAGCTTATCTTCATTTCCCTAACCAGTCTTTCTTCGGCAAATATTTTAAACACGCCACCGGGTATTCTCCCTCCGAGTATCGAAAATTAAAACTCTGATAAATTTCTGAAATTTCCACGAAACAAATTGTTCCCCAATGAAAGATAAGAATTCATTGAGGAACAATTTATATGCACTTATTTATCCTAATGTGCGGATCGTTTTACAGTACGAAGGAAGCAAGCACTGCTAAAGGTCGTACCTGCATGGTAAACATTAGGACAATCAATTATGTCCATATCGTAGGTAAAATAATTCATATCAAGCCCCGCATCTCCATGATTATCATTAGGGCCACTGCGTGGAACAAACTTATTGGCAAAATATAACGCTCCTGGCTTACGATATAAATCCCATAACAATGGACGAGCCGCTGTGCTTGCATCACTAGGCATTGGCTCTATTCGTCCTGCAGCATAGCGCAAAACTCCATCAGCGTTTTCATTAAACCTTTGGGCTTTTCTTACACCATAACTGGCACTTCCTAAAGGGAAAAATATATTTCTTCCATTATAGGAGTCGTTACGATTTTCCTGATTGAAATAGTACACAAACATACCCTGCATACCGTAACCGCTATTGTCGGGTAAATGTCGCTGCCAGCCGTACGCTTTCTCCACAGTTACAGCCGGCTCTGTAGCTCCGTCTCCATAGAGCACACCATAACCCTGCTCTATATATTTATATTCTTTAAGATCTCTGTAGTCTCCCGTACGAGCCACTAAACCGCCTTCGTCACTAAAACCGGACGCCACTGGTTCAACATCACTAAAGACTGCTGATCCTGAAGGATATAGAGGTAGCGCGTCTGTACGACCGGTAAAGTCAGCCGGTGTCATCTGTGCCCAACTGCGCTTATGAACTATCACTCCGCTCTCATCAAAAGGTTGGTCCCAGTTTCCGTATTTAAACATTGACCCTTCGTCGCATGGATGTTCAGCTCTTACTCCGGGGCCAAGCATATTGGTAGTATACCATTCCGCTCCTCCCGGGATTAATTCTTGTGCCTCATAACCCTGACGCACAAATATCAAGTGAACACACGAATAGTTATTATAGTCAATTCGGATCACGGCATTTTTCACCTTATTTGCTCCGCCGCTACCCTTAAACCTGATATCAAACTCTATCTCTCCAGATGGGCCTTTGGCCGTCTTATTGCCGGCCCCCCCTATATCAATAAAATCAGTATCACCGGATTCTATATAAGCACGCCAAGGTCCATCGCTTTCGTAGTTAATAAATTGACTTGAACTCTCCTCTTTCAATTTCTTTAAAATCACGTGGAATGGTTCGCGGTTGTTCCACTTGCGATATACACCGTTGGAATTGCCCATACTCTCCAGCTGCGGGATTTTCAGCTCATTCTTAATGGGCCTGCCGGCATCATTATTTATTTCTGCCGTCATTTTCACTTTTGTGATACGAAAGTGACTCCTAAACGGATTATTCGATGTGTAGCCGGTTGATGCTATAAGTGTTTTGGCTCGAGTATACATTGGTATAGACCACTCTATCGCATTTGTTACAGGGTCAATTTTTACCCCCACAGTATCAGTTCGGTGCTGTCCATTGGACGTAAAGTTATAAGACGTGGATTTATCTACAGGATATTCTCGTTTGGATTTGTCAATCCCCTCTCCACCAGTTCCATAATAATGATTAATATTGTTTGTATTATTTTCATTGGTGAGAATAGTTGTCATTGTCGGCTTCAATGATAAAAAACCATTGGCCCTATTCGTATAGTTATTATCTGTACAACCATTTCCTTTATAAAACACATTTTCTGCCGCTCCTTCAGGGAACCAGTCATTCTGGGTGATTTCACCTGTTAGTTTGGTGATCTTATCAGTCGGATTCTCCGGCGTAACTTTATAATTAAATTTCATATCGTGATTGTACACGTACGAAATGTAGTAAGGAACGCGAGCCACCGGAGTACCGTCGGATTCATAAAGTATATGCCAGTCCGTATCATTACCGTTACCCCTGATCTTCAGAGTGAGCTTATAGTGACGGTTGCGCATGGCATTGTAGTCGTCTATGACATTCTCGCCGAGCATAAATCGGTAAATGATCGGGCCTTGAGTAAGCTGACCGCTGCGGAAATTCTGATAATACCCCTCTACTTCGATGTAGCTTCCGTAAGGCTTCTCATCTTTCCAGCGCTCCTTATTGAGCACAGTGCCGTCAGCGGCTGCAAACTGACGCTTATCTACACCCTTATCCTGCATATTTTCATAGAAGATAAGACTCTTTGCCGTCTCTGTATGAGCATTCTCCGGCCATACTTTCTTTGTTCCGTTATCAAATACAGGCCATGTCTTATAATCATCCGTTGAAGCTCCGCCGCCTCCTGCGATTGAGGCAAAATCAATGCAGTGTCTTGTTGCATTCCATCCTACAGGATTGTCCTGAAGACGGAGCAACTGAGTGGTATCAACGGGAGTATTCATCATACCAATCGGACAAGACACCGGCACGTCGCGCACCGTGGCACGGCGTATATAGACTTTTACATTGTCATTAAGATCGGAGGTATCGAAGTCAATTGTCACCTTTGACACAAGGCGACGTAGCCAGCAGTGAATCTCGGTATTGTTTCTTACAATCTCGCATTTTTCACTGTAGCTGTTATCGGGAGCATATTTCTCAGGAGTCACGGTGAAATAGCCGAACATCTCGTTATTATCACCCGCATCATCGGGGTTGAAGTCAGCACGTATAGAGCGCAGTCCGTCAACAGTCTGAATTTTCTCCACATTATTTTCATTGCGAAGAATATCCTCTGTAGTCTGCTGATCACTCTTTCCGTAGTTATGACCGAGGTTGGCAACTGCATATATGTGATAGACTCCGAAAGGAATATCCAGATCGAAGCTTGCGCGCCGCGTCACCTGCTCGGCAATGCTCCCTAACGGTGAGTTTTCAGGCTTGCGGTCTACGTATTTAAGGTTCAGGTCTTCAGCCATGAAGTAATGGTCTTCAACAAGTTTTTCATTCTTATCGTAGACCAGAACGGCCATATCGTAGATCTCTTTCGCAAAATCTCCTGCGGGAGCATCACTGCGAGTATCAAGCATAGACTCCGCGAAGGGATTGAAGTCAATCACAGCTCTTACGGTGGTTCTACCCTCTGGAATTGCTCCGGGATTGGTCATATCAAAATCATCATAGCACCCCGTAAGGCCTAACAGAAGCGCCACAATAAAAAATATGTTGAGATATTTATGTATTCCGGTTTTCATTTAGTTTTTACTTAAAATGGGGTAACTACGGAGTGACAACTTTTCCGTCTTTGTCAATCTCCTGATTATTTTCATTATATACTTTGCCGTCAGCGCCCTTATGAGCAGGAAGACCATCGCAATCCACGAGATTGCCGTCGTAGTCAATTAGGTAACCGTTGCCGTTATCATCACGCACTTTTCCGTCAGCGCATCTTGCGGCAAGGTTGCCGGCTGCATCTATCAGGTGCCCGTCCTTATTCATAAGGTAGCCGTCATGCGATCTTACAATTCCTCCGGTCTCGTCGCGATAGCCGGCCATACCGTCCGAATCAAGCGGATAACCGTCCTTATTGAGAGTGTAGCCGTCTTTGTCAACGTATTTCACAGGTTCTCCCGTCTTTTCGTCTACATATAGCGTTGCCTTATTTCCGTAAGCATCTATATGATTACCGAGAGAGTCGGTGAGATAACCCCAACGGTCACGATAAATGAGATTGCCGTCATGGTCACACTCAAGTCCGAAATTCGGAGTCAACGATACCGATGTATATGGTTGAACTTCAGCCACGCAAGTTATTTTCCTGTCTTTTGCAATGGTGACTGTGGTCACTACATGCGTATTTCGCGGCAAATCAGTCATCTCCTGCGCCGGAAGCGCACTGTCAACCTCGCGCCACATTACTTTCACGTCGTCAAGCCGCAGGCCGTTGATTTCAAGCGCTGTTGTATAGTCTGTGCGATTTTCTTCCGGAAGCGTAGTCATATCCACCCCTTCCGTCATATAGCAGGAGGGGATCACATAATACTGCTTCATACCGCCGGGGAGAGTGATATTAAGCCCCTCCTTCTTAAATTCCTGCGAACCGTCGGTTCCTTCAGGTACTGTATAATCAGTAAAGCTGTTCTGATAAGGCGTACCCGTGGGGAAAAGATATTCGCGGTCGGCACAGTTGCTGATATATATCGCTCCGAGATTCAGCTCATCATCCGACAGATTGATTATGCGGAAAGTATATTTTGTAGCGGCGCGGTACAGATTATACTGTCGGTGCTGCTCACTTTCCTCCGTCACATAAATACTGTCATAGTTGGAGATGGGCAGATGCCGTGTGGAGCTATCCTGCCAGGCCTCTATGTTGTCCTGCGAATAAAGAATAAGGCTCTTT
Organism: uncultured Sangeribacter sp.; assembly: GCA_964398625.1. Classification (GTDB taxonomy): domain Bacteria; phylum Bacteroidota; class Bacteroidia; order Bacteroidales; family Muribaculaceae; genus Lepagella. Next base: position 5,306 of record CAYNNV010000083.1, read on the forward strand.
AATTCATCAGGTGAAAGCATAGTTCCGGGCATGAACCGCGCGAAATAATCAAATGCCGTGACTCTATCCCCGGGATTCTCCGGATCTGCGATGCTGAAATAGCGCTCATTGGCAATCATGAATACATCTTTCTGATCATTACCCTTCACACTGAACCGCTCGGAACTGATATTGGGCAATGCACCCTCAAAAGAGCGGTAATAGTTGTGCTCCACGTATCCGTCACTATTGATTATGATCACGCGAAGACTTTCCATGAGTTCGCCGGTCACGGCTTTGGCTGCATCAATCTCAAACTGATCGGCGCGAGTAATATTACCGATTGAGGAATCTGCCAGATTGATGTCGAAGACAAGAAAACACTCGTCGGATGAAGCCTTGAAGTCCTCAATATCGTCAGCAGAGCAGCTTGCGAACCCCGTTGCCAGGATCGCCACAAGCATAGCTGCGATATATATCTTCAATTGTTTCATTACTTGACTTGGTTTTCTTCTTTTGTGGTTAAACTGTCTTTCTCTATTCTGCGAAAATCTTTATGTCTATATTAATTTATTCCGAGGTCCACATTGTCTATTCTTACTTCCCAATTGTTGATCACGATGCGTGCCTCCACCCATGCGCGATTTTCATCAAGGAAGAAATAGAGATTCCATTGATTCTCTCGGTCAAGATATTCCTGAGGTTGAAGATTCTTATACATCTTGTGGCTCTCCTTTATCTCCGGCAGCGATAGCATAAGATAAGGTATAAGGGGAATATCTATGATTTTATTGTTTTCCTCTTTTTTATCGTAGACCACAAGTCGCGGATTATTCTCAAGAAGGAGGCGACCCGTTGCGATGTTGGCAAATCCAACTTTCACCTCCGCCGGTTCAAAGTTGGAGCCGGCCACCCATCCTGCCGAGGCAGAGCCCTTCTTCCAGGGATGATACTCCACATCGCCCATCTTGGGACAATTGTTGAGATAGTCATAGCGGGTATTGTCATCAACTATTTTAAACTCAAAATCGTTGCCGTCAACGGGCTGATAATTGAGCTGCTGAAGATTGATGCGAATCTGATTGGTATTTCTCATCATCTTCACCTGCACGTCATCATATCCGGAACCGTCATTTACCGTCACCTCGCCCACTCCCACAAACAGGTCGTGAAGATTGCGGTCGTCAGCGTTGTCGCCTAAGCAACGAGGGAAGAGAGCAACTCCCATATCTTCGTATTTCACCGTAGCGCGAGTATCAGTCAAGCTGTAGTGCGATGCCTTGTCGCAGTCCAGACCTGCATAGGCCATCAGCTTATAGTCACCGGGCTCAAGATCAAGAGTCATACGATAGTTCTCGTCGCGAAGCACATCGGATGTCTCAGTCTTAGTAGCTACGAGATAATCCTCATCATTGAATACGTAGAGCGTCACGCAGTCGGCATTAGTGGGGAAAGCATTGCCCGACATTTGGATATGATATGTATAGACAAACTGCACTCGGATGCCGTTGTCGCACGGGTCAAGGTCATCATACACCATATCGCACGATGTGGTGAATGCGCCGATACCGACGGCGGCAGCCATCATTACAGCTGATCGCAAATTTCTATATTTTGGAAAGATCTTCATAAATCTATGCGTCTCTTTATTTCAGTTATTGGTTTTGGTACTCCGCCGGCCTTATCAGGGCCGACGAAGCTATTATAGTCTTTTTGTTTTGAT
>CAYNNV010000083.1:7017-8762 GCA_964398625.1 uncultured Sangeribacter sp.
AAAGGATGATACCGTTATTCAGGCGCACGTTCCAGTTCATTACCTTAACGTCTACGCTGAAGTAAGGAGTCGGATCCTCGTCATCAGTGTTGGGATCGGGAAGTTCCTTACCGAACTGGAGAATCTGAGAAACTTTGAGCTTGTAGATATTATTGCGAACTACACCAAACTCCATGATACCCATCTGAGCGGGGTTGTTGTTGTCATTATGACGGATGTAGTAAGGATAGTAGCAATAATAGTTACCGGAAGCATCAGGAGTATAGATAGTGAAGAGCTCATTTGAGTCAGTCAAGTCAGCGGCTACATTATTTCCTTCTCCCTCACCGGGCTTATCTGTTGTAAATGTAGCATAGTAAGCCTGATTGAGAAGTGAGTTGGGATCTGCGTCAGCTGAAAGCTTCAAATCATCCTTGCTTCCGTAGATGATACCATTAAATGAGTATACAGTCTTCTTACCGTTAATTGCTGTAGCAAGAGGAGTGCCTTCTGCACCGGTCATCTTGGCACGGAAAATAACGGTAGTTGTGATACCGGCTTTCTGCTTTTCTACTACCGGAATTGTATTCTCGGTTACATAACGCCAGATTTTGTAGTTATCCTGGTGATTCCAGGGGCTTTCATTATCATCTTCTGAAAGTTTGCTTACTTCAGTAAATGACAGAGCAGAATAATCAGATACATTCTCAAGAGCGCTGTAGAAAAGATTTGCTGCACCTGTGCCGGCGTAAGTCTGCTTGAATCCGAAGTTGGGTGATACTACCCAGTTGCCGGTATTGTCAGTAGAGTTATACCATTCTCTGCCAAGAATTGTCCAATCTTTATCAGTACCGTCGTCAGATACATGAGAGAATACGTAAGTCTGCTTAGCGATATTAAGGAGTGCAAGACCGTCAATTTCTACATAACCGTAAATATCACCTGTAGTATGATTCTTAATAGCAAACTTGTTGTCGTCAACTACATCTTTATCATCTTTCGGAGTGACGGAATAGTCAATACGGGCAGCTACGCGCTGTACGTCTACGCTACCGAGATCAAAGGGATTGGTGCGTACGCTGTGCTCTTTAACAAGTGTCTCGTAAGAATCAAATGTATTGGTTTTAGCCAATTTTACATTCGACATCAAGAAGCGATTGTTAACCCAGATACAGTTAGAATCAGCTGTTGTTTCGCCTACAGTGATATCCTGATCAATATTGTAATCACCTACAAGCTTGTTATCAGCTTCTTTAAGAGCAGCTTCTGTAATCTCCTTTGTAGGATTACATACAGCATACATGTTGAGAGCCTGATTCTCATAAGCCTTCAGGGCATCTGATTTGAAGCGAATCTGATATTCTACGTTACCGGATGACTGAGCAGGAGTCTGAGCTGCATCTGAGAGAGCAGCTGTAACAAATTCATTGTCCTTATTATAGAGAAGGATAAGTACGGAGTTAACCTTGTTTTCATAATCCTTACCTACCTCTTCACCATCTGAAGAGATTGTCTCACCATCCTCGGGTGTAGTTTGGCTACGGGTAGCGAAGTCAAGAGAGACTGTGGCGTAAAAATCGCCGGCAGTTGATGATGTTTCTCCACCGTTTTCAGGTTCATCTGATGAACAGGAGAACATTCCGAGCATTAAAGCTCCACAAGCGGCGGCATATAAGCTCCGCTTTGAAATTTGCTTAATATTCATGATTGTTGTTTGTTTGAAAAAATTATTATTTAGTTTGTTTTTTTTCTCTTTAAGTATATTG
>CAYNNV010000084.1:0-8482 GCA_964398625.1 uncultured Sangeribacter sp.
TGCGGGGCTGTGTAAGGCGGTTGAAGAGGGTGGATTTCCCAACGTTGGGTCGCCCTACGATTGCTACTAATTTGCCCATATTGTAATATCATTTAAATTACTAATCCATGACCGGCGGTCTTTGCTACGGTCATTCCATATATCCAAACTGGCGGAGTTTGTTCTCACGATTACGCCAGTCCTTTTCTACTTTTACGAACATCTCCAGATAAACCTTCTTACCAAAGAATGTCTCAATATCCTTACGCGCCTCGGAGCCAACACGCTTTATCGCTTCGCCACCCTTGCCGATGATGATACCTTTCTGGCTATCGCGCTCCACGTATATTACCGTCATTATATGGATTGCTCCCTCTTTCTCATCAAATTTCTCCACAAGCACCTCTGCTGAATAAGGTATTTCCTTATCATAATTAAGCAGAAGCTTCTCGCGGATAATCTCGGTGACAAAGAAGCGGGCGGGCTTATCGGTCAGAGCATCCTTTCCGAAGAAAGGCGCTGATACCGGCAGAAGCTCTATAATGCGCGCCATCAGGTTCTGTGTATTAAAATTCTCCTTAGCTGAAGTGGGGAAAATCTCTGCATTCGGGAGGCGAGAGCGCCATTTCTCAGTGATTTCCTCAAGCTGGGCATTACCGGAAAGCAAGTCAATCTTATTAATTACCAGTAGCACCGGTATCTTCTCCTTTGCCACACGGGCAAGAAAATCGGCATTCTTCTCCGGATTCTCCACCACGTCGGTCACATAGATAAGCACATCAGCATCAGTCAGTGCCCCTTCGGAGAAGTCGAGCATAGACTGCTGAAGCTTGTATTTAGGCTTTAGCACACCGGGAGTATCAGAAAATACGATCTGATACTCAGGAGTATTTACAATACCCATGATGCGATGACGAGTAGTCTGAGCCTTTGAGGTGATAATAGAGAGGCGCTCGCCTACAAGGTCGTTCATCAGTGTTGACTTTCCCACATTAGGATTGCCTACAATATTCACAAATCCGGCCTTGTGGCCTTCCGCTATTTTTTCATTGTTGCCGTAAGGCATTTTATCTTCTTGCATGACTTGAATAAATTTTAGGGTGTGTTTTTCATTGTTAGCTCGCTCCGAATATTCCGGGGCGCCATAGTATTAACGCCCGCGTAGCGCGCAGAGTTCGCGCTATCGATATCTTCCATGAAAAAAAGCGAGTGTGTCCGCACCGTAACCGGCGCACAGACACACTGCCGTGATATTGCATCAGAGTCTGACCGTCGAGCTTGTCAGATAGCCCAGATAAGGTACATAGCGCCCCATGTGAATCCGGCGCCAAAGGCGGTCATCATTATCCTATCGCCCTTCTTAAGGCGCGATTTGTATTCATCAAGACAAAGCGGAATAGAAGCCGCGGAGGTATTGCCATAATGCTGGATATTGACAAGCACCTTCTCCGGATCAATCTTGGCGCGACCGGCCACAGCTTCGATAATACGCAAATTGGCCTGATGCGGCACCAGCCAGTCCACACTCTCGACAGTGAGATTATTGCGCTCCATCACCGAGAGGGTAGAGGAGAGCATATCTCTTACCGCATTGCGATAGACCACGCGCCCTTCCTGATAGATATAATGCTCGCGCGCGTCCACCGTATCGTGCGATGCAGGACGTACGGAACCACCGGCCTTCATAAGCAGGTTCTGAAGCCCGCTTCCGTCTATGTGGAACTCACCATCAATAATCCCCACATTCTCCTCTGTAGGCTCTATAAGTACCGCAGCAGCTGCATCGCCGAAGAGGGGGCAAGTAGCCCGGTCCTCATAGTCAGTCATTGACGACATTTTCTCCGCGCATACTACAATAACCTTCTTATAAAGTCCGGCGCAGATATATGCGCGCGCGGCCTGCGCTGCTACTATAAATCCGGCGCAAGCGGCCTGGATGTCATAAGCGTAGGAATTTTTTAGTCCGCACTCGTGATTGATTACAGAGGCAGTGGAGGGGAAGCGGTAATCGGGGTTGGAAGTAGCACATATGAGAAGATCCACTTCAAGGGGATCCACATCATATTCGGCCAGCAGCTTGCTGACGGCCCTTATGCCGAGGAAGCTTGAGCCTTTGCCTTCTTCGCGGAGGATTCTGCGCTCCTTGATACCCACACGGGTGGTGATCCACTCGTCGTTGGTGTCTACCATTTTCGACAGCATCTCGTTGTCGAGGATGTCGTCCGGTACGTATGAAGCAATTCCGCTAATTTTGGCATTAAGCATGATTTCTAAGAATTTGCTTTGTTTATCGTGAAGATCGTCTATTTGGCATATAGCCTGTGCAGGCTGCTTCGTCGAAGCTGCCTCTGACGACCCGGTGTATAAGCTTTTTTGGCTGAGGGCGCACCGGAATGTCTCCGGCTCACTCTCTTCAGGCGTGTGCCTCAGGCAAGGTTGAAGCGCTTGTCAGGACTATTCAGCATACCGAGTATGCATCAGCCCAATCAGAGGCATTCCCGCCTATTGCCCGACGGCCATACCGTCGTCTATAAGTCCTATCCTCAGAGAGCTTCTTTCTGCTCGGTCACAAGGCGTCCGCGGTAGTAGCCGCATTCGCCGCATACGGTGTGATAGATGTGCCAGGCGCCGCAGTTGGGGCAGATAGCAAGAGTCGGGATGAGAGCTTTGTCGTGAGTACGACGTTTCGCGGTTCTGGTGTGCGATTGTCTGCGTTTAGGATGTGCCATTTTTCTTTATTGGTTTTGTTTGTTATTCTTGTTTATGATCGCCCGTCGGGGCCATGGAACCCCTCTGTGCATATTTTTACTGCTTAATTCAATCCTCATCTTCTTCCTCTTCCGATGCCGGCATTTCTCCGGCTATAAGCGCTTCCATTCCGGGATAACACTCCCCCTCAGGATGAACGCACCGCATCGGGATGGCAAGCAAGATAGAGTCATAAATGAGAGGCGCCGTGTCAAAGGTGCGCGTGGAGTAATCCACAACCAGCACGTTGTCATCACTGTCGTTTGGCTCTTCGCCATAACGCACCGTGAAGTCAAACTCTTCATATACAGGCACCCTCAGTGGCTCAAGACACCGGTGACAAGGCGTCTCTATGCTTCCCTTAAGGGCAAAACGCAATTTGAAATGCTCGTAGCGGTGCTCAATGCGCAGTCTTACTTCGACATCTGCATCAAGCACTTCCTCGCATCCACGATCGGTAAAGAAGTCTTTCCCGATTACGTAATTCCGCTCGTATTCCCCCTCCTTCAGCGTAGAAAGAGGTAAGATAAAGTCAGATTCTGTATTCAATTCCTGATTTGAATTAAAAAAGTGCCACAAAGTTACTCACATTCTTAGAATCTACCAACATAAAACGTAAATATTTTTTCTCTTGCTCACTTTGTCGGTTCCGACCACCGCGCTTTTTATACATTTTTAACGCCCAAACACCCGCTTACCGGAAGAATAAGCTATAATGCAAAAGCCGCTCCTGCTCTCGCAGAAGCGACTTCTCGAACCCTATGGGCCATGAATAATATGATCAGTCAGTGTTGGTGTTTTCTTTTTATTACTTCACGACAACCTTACATATCTTAGAGCCGTAGCGAACTACGTAGACACCGGCGGGGAGATTATCGTGGCCGGTGCGGATACCGGCAAGATTATACACTTCAGCTTCTGCGGGAGCATATACACATCCGTTTCCGCCGCTTATAAATACGGATGCGTCAATGGTATCAACTCCCTTATCATCATAAATTTCAAGCTCTGAAGGAACGCAATTCTCAACAGCCTCTCCGGATGAAGGAACGCCGTTGAACATCGGGCGAATGCGAATCTTCATCCTCTGAGTCATCTGAGTGCTGGTAAGATTGCTGATAGTGCGATTGGTAGTATTGCCTATATCAGTGAAATCAAGATTGTCAACCACAACAGTAGAGCCGGCTGCTGTCGTGCGCGTTACTGTCATGATATAAGAGGAAGCGCCCTCCACCGGAGCCCATTCCACGTATACACGATTAGCTCCTTCAATCCTGGCCACAGTCTTGATGTCAGGTGTCTGAGTGGGCTGAGTCATGATGTTGTAGTCAAATGATATATGCTGAGTATTGTCATCATGCTTGATGCCGGTGATCATAGGATGGAATTTTTCAGTATCTACCTGACCGCGAGCCACGAGTTCATCAGGAGTACCGGGAGCGATATAATCAACCAAAGAGCCGTCCCAACGGAGTACGGGCCAATAAGCACCGTCAATCCAGCCGGAATCGTTAAGATCTTTAGGCTCACCGATAGCCGAAGGAGCTACTACGGTGCAACGCGGGAGTTGAGAGTTGGTATTTACAGAATTCTGAGCCCAAAGAGTGGAGCTATAATATATATACCAAAGAATCATACCGTCAGCCGGCAGACCCGCATCGAGACCTTCACGAGTGCGGTTTTCCACAAGCCAATATTCCGAAGTGGCCGAACCGCGACGATTGATTACCGGTATGCGATATGCCTTTGCCTCGCGGGTAAGAGGCTGAAGATCATAATGGGTACCATCAGTCAGATCTTCATACTCAAGCCACTTGCAGAGCCAGCGCTCATAAGCGGTATAAGTACAGGGCACGGTTCCACCTACATTGTAGCAACCATTGCACATCACGCTCCACTTGCCGGGCACGTATGCATTATTTCTGTAGTTAGGATCATACAGGTCAGGAAGGCCAAGTACGTGACCGAATTCGTGACAGAAAGTACCGATACCTGCGGGACGCAATGTCTTCTGATAATAATCAGCCGTACCGCGAAGCTCGTTGGAGCATGCATAAGGACCGGTCTTTACGCCGTCAAGAGTCATCTGAGGCAGATTGCCCTGATGCGGCCAAATAGTTGAAGGCTCGGCAGTATCAGCCTGTCCATAGCCGGCATAGATGATATATACGAAGTCAATGCTTCCGTCTTTATCATTATCGTACTTGGAATAGTCAATCTGGCCGTCAAGCTCTTTGAGAGCATAAGAGAGAGCCTCATCCCAATGGCGATAGCGGTCATTGGGCTGGTCACCCACATAGTACTGAGCATCCTTGGGAAGAGTCACTACGGGAGCAATTTCATATTTAGGCTTATAGACCCCGCCTGATACTTCAGTGAAATAGTCTATCACTGAATATTCGAGATCGTACGCACGGAAATTCTTCTTATTGAAGAAGTCATTATAATAGGAACGCACGTCGTCATATCCAACCTTTTCAGTGAAGGGACGGTCTGCGTACTCCACCAGAAGGATAAGACAATCCGTTTCACCCGAGGTCGGGAATAATGCGCGACCATCTTGATCAAGCTTGCCAAGAGTGCGCTTTACCGGAGTATGGATAGCATTCTGTTCGGCACGAAGCACGTCAATATGCTCCTGAATAGGACGCATCTTTTCGCCCAAACGCTCGGCTTTCACGAGGAATCCCTTGTCATTCCTTTCAAGGATATATTCCCCCTTGGCATCAGTGAAATAGTTGAAGTGCTCGTCGCCGACGGAATACACTTCAATCGTAGAGCCATCAGGCTGAGTCACCTTCAGAAGCCCCGGATAAGCCGGTACGGCATTGGCCAAAGGTGCAGCTGCTGCTATGGCTAATAATGGTAGTAAGTGTTTGATTTTCATCATTGTGTTGATTTTGTCACAAAGGAGAGAAAGAAATATCCCTGTGAAATGTTTTACTTTATTATAAATTGATTGTTAATTGTTACTTTTGAAGTACCCCCGAGGAGAATCGAACTCCTATCTAAAGTTTAGGAAACTCTTGTTCTATCCGTTGAACTACAAGGGCAGACTTTCTTTTCAATTTGCAAATTTAATGTAAAGAATCAAAGAAAGCAAATCAAAACACTCAACTTTTTCACAAAAAAAGTTAAATCCACGAAAAAAATCTCACTTTTCACCTTTATTAAGATTTTTACCATCTGATTCCTTACCGCGGCTGTAGCAACAGGCTCTCGCCAGGAATATCTGTACATCCCGGATTTATACGTCGCAGCGCACTCTCCGTGATACCGAATCTCTGAGCCACCGAATGAAGACTCTCATCCTCCCCGATAGTTACCCGCACAGGGCTCCCGGGTCCATAATCGTGCTTAGGCTGCAAATACACCTCTTCCCAATCTTTAATTTCACCGTCTTCCTCAGTATCGTTGAAGGAAAGCAGCTCATCTATATCCATTCCGAACTCTCTCGCGATATCCGAATAGGTATCGCCCGGAAGTGCTATCACATAATATAAATCCCGGTAGCGCATGATGCGATGCCCCTCATCAAGGCTCTGTATGATATAATCAGCCGATGCCGGAATCATGCGGTGCGCGTCAAATCGTGTGAGATCATAAAGCTCAATTATAGATATAAGCCTCACCGCATAGTTAGGATCAGTAGCATAACCGCACTGCTTAAGTCCGTGAGCCCAAGCGCGATAATCCGACGGATCAAGATCATAAAGCCCCTTATATCGCTTCCCCTGAAGAAAACGGGAATGATCCTCAAAACTTTGCTCAGCACTCTGATACACCCTGAAGCACTCGTCGGGAGCATCATCAGAACGAAGCATTGACTCTCCCTGCCACGTCTTATGGCACTTTATGCCGAAGTGATTGTTGCCCTGAGAAGCCAGTGTACTTCTTCCGGCCCCACTCTCAAGCAGCCCCTGAGCCAATGTGATAGACGCAGGTATTTTCCATACTTGCTCCTGCTCGCACGCCATTGCCGCGTACCTCTCTATATAGTCAAGATAGGCTGCATTCTGTTTCCCGCCACCTGCACGTACCGGCATAGTAATCAGGAGATTCACAAATATTAGCAGAGAAAGTTTGGTAATACGCATAAAAAGAGATAAATTTGTTACGAATTTACAAATGTAGTCAAATTTTCTCAACATCAGGCCATGAGGACCGAAAATATAGTCACTCCCGTCACAATATGTTCATACTCCGAACTCACAGAGGATGACCGTAAACTCGTTGAAGCGGCAAAAAAATCCACTTACAGAAGCTATGCTCCCTACTCGCGCTTCCACGTGGGTGCGGCTCTGCGACTTGCCGACGGCACTATCGTATGCGGAGCCAATCAGGAGAATGCCGCTTTCCCTTCATCGCTCTGCGCAGAGCGCACTGCCTGCTACTATGCCGGAGCAAATTATCCCGAAAATCATATCCGCACAATAGCCATCGCAGCACGCAATTGCACCTCCGATGACAATGCGCCTTTCCAGTCCGCTCCGATAGCACCATGCGGCGCCTGCCGACAGGCTCTACTGGAATACGAGAAGACAGGCGGCCCGATAAAAGTCATCCTCTTCGGAGCCGATGAGATATACATCATCCCCTCCATAGCCGATCTGCTGCCGGTCACGTTCACCGAATTTTAGAAAAAAAATCATACCTCATTATTTAAAATCATGAATCGCAACTTTTTACTCGCGGCCGCCGCTCTCGTAGCATTCTCCGCTGCCGCCGACGTTGAAAATCCCGACTCTACCGGGTTCACCTTCACTGATGTCAAGGTGATTAAGACCACCCCCGTGAAAGACCAGAACAAGTCAGGCACTTGCTGGAGCTTTGCAACTACCTCATTCCTCGAAGACGAGATTCTCCGAAAGGGTGGGCCTGAGATGGATCTCAGCGAGATGTTTACCGTGCGCCAGTGCTATATTGACAAGGCCAAGAAGTACGTGCGCATGGGAGGCAAAATCAATTTCGCTCAGGGCGGCTCCGCTCTTGACGTCCCTTACGTATTCACCGTATACGGCGCAATGCCCGAAGAGGCTTACGACGGCCTCAAATACGGCGAAAAGAAACACTCTCATTACGAAATGGCCGATGCCCTCACCGGCTATGTAGAGGGAATCACCAAGAATTCCAATAAGAAGCTCTCTTCAGCATGGCTCAAGGGATTCACAGGTATTCTCGATGCCTATCTCGGCGAAGTACCCGAGACTTTCACCTACAAGGGTAAGACCTACACTCCCCGGTCATTTGCCAAATCTCTTGGCCTGAATATGGATGACTATATCTCAATCACTTCCTATACACACCATCCCTTCTATCAGCCATTCGCTATGGAAGTGGCCGACAATTGGCTCTGGGGAGAATCGCAGAATGTACCAATGATGGAGATGAAGGCTATAGTTGACAACGCTATCAACAACGGCTACCCCGTATGTTGGTCGGCCGACGTGAGCGAAGGTGGCTTCAAATGGCGCAAAGGTTATGCCGTGCTTCCCGCTGACGTGGCTGAAGACCGCGATAAATCAGAAGAAGCGCGCTGGGCTAAGCTTTCTGACAAAGAGCGCGAAGATGCCAAGTACGACATCAAGGGTCCGGTGAAAGAGAAAGAAGTGACTCAAGAATCACGCCAGGAAGCTTTCGATACCTTTGAGACTACCGATGACCACGGCATGGAAATCGTAGGTATTGCTACCGACCAGGAGGGGAACCGCTACTACAAGGTGAAGAATTCATGGGATACAAATCAGATATACGA
>CAYNNV010000085.1:0-8397 GCA_964398625.1 uncultured Sangeribacter sp.
TGCTCCAAGAGTGGCGAGTTTGTCTGTGAGTGCCGGGTCAAGATTAGCTGCTGCTATGCGTCGCATCTGCTGGGTATCCCAGGCGGTGAGGCCAACGAAGATTAGCACGCCTACTATGGATATAACCCATTCGAGTCGTGAGCTTTTGAGGAAAATGTTTACGATCATCACGATGAACAGGCCAATGAGTCCCATTATAAGGTATGTGCCTATTTTTGACAGATCGGCTTTGGTAAAGTATCCATAGACTGACATTACGCCGAATACTCCTGCTGACATGAAGAAGGTAGAGGTGATGACGCCTATTTTGTAGACGATGAATATTGATGTTAGTGATATTCCCATCAGTACGCAGAATATTCCAAAGAGCAGCAGGCAGGTGGATGTTGTCATCTTGGTGAGTCGTGATGGTATTATCCATGCCATTATGAGCATTGCTATGAATGAACCCCAATAGACTATGGGATTGAATACTATTGGGTACATACTCGGACTTGAGGCAAGTGCGAGTGATACGAACGCTGTGATGAGCAGGCCGAGGAACATCCTGACGTATACGCGCTTCATGACTGCGTTTAGTTGTGCTGTCAGTTGCGATGATGATGGTTGTTGGCCGCCTTGAAAGTAAGGTTGCTGATTGTAATCCATATTATTTATTGTTAGATGTTAATTGTTTTTTTTTGTATGGAGTCGTTCAGGTGTACTAATATAACGCGTGATGTGAAATATTTTGTATGGTTACGACTTTTTTTTGTGAATTTGCGATTTTCCGGCTTCTACATTCTTTCCGGCATTTCCATTCCGAGGAGTGCGGCACCGTCGCGGAGTGTACGAGCCACGAGAGCGGAGAGCTTGAGTCTCATAGCTTTGATGTCGCTGTTTTCTTCTTTGAGGATGGGAGAGTCGTGATAGAAGCGATTGTATAGTTTGGCGAGGTCATAAAGATAGTTGGCTATCAGGGCGGGACTAAAGTCACGAGCCGCTGCTGTTATGACTTCCGGGTATTCTCCTATCTTGCGGATTATTTCTGCCTCTGCTTCAGCAGGATTGGCTGAGGTAGGGGCTGAGGTGTCGGCATATTCTGCGCGGCGAAGTACTGAGCGTATGCGGGCGTATGTGTATTGCAGGAAGGGGCCGGTATTGCCGTTGAAGTCTATTGATTCTGCCGGATTGAACATCATGTTTTTGCGCGGGTCAACTTTCAGCAGGAAGTATTTGAGTGCGCCTAATCCTACTATACGTGCTATCTCAGTGGCTTCTTTCTCGTCGATGTCAGCATATCGTTCGGCTGAGGTGGCGCGTGCGCAGCGTATCATCTCATCCATGAGGTCGTCGGCGTCGACTACGGTTCCTTCGCGGCTTTTCATTTTTCCGGATGGGAGTTCTACCATACCGTAGGAGAAGTGGGTTAGGTCTTTTCCCCATTTGAATCCGAGCTTATCGAGTAGGAGCGAGAGCACTTGGAAGTGGTAGTTTTGTTCGTTTCCTACTACGTATATCATCTTGTCAATGGGGAAGTCGCGGTAGCGTAGTGAGGCGGTTCCTATGTCTTGGGTCATATATACTGATGTGCCGTCGGCGCGGAGCAGCAGTTTGTGGTCAAGTCCGTCAGCGGTGAGGTCGGCCCATACGGATCCGTCTTCGCGGCGATACATTATCCCTTTGTCGAGAGCATCGAGCACGAGGTCTTTGCCTTTGAGGTATGTATCTGATTCATAGTATATTTTGTCGAAGTCTACTCCCATGCGGCGGTAAGTTTCGTCGAATCCGGCGTATACCCATTCGTTCATCATCTTCCAGAGCGCGCGCACTTCCGGGTCACCATCTTCCCATTTTCTGAGCATTTCGCGCGCTTCGAGCATGAGGGGTGAAGCGGCTTCGGCTTCTTCTTTTGTCAGGCCTTTTTCTTGCATGAGTTGTGCTACTTCGTCCTTATAGTGCTTGTCAAATGCTACGTAGAAATCGCCTATGAGGTGGTCGCCTTTCTTGCCGGTAGATTCGGGAGTGGCTCCGTCGCCCCATTTTTTCCATGCGAGCATTGATTTGCATATGTGTATGCCGCGGTCGTTTACGATATTGGTTTTCACTACTTTATCGCCGTTAGCGGTAAGGATTTGGGCGAGTGAGAAGCCGAGCAGGTTGTTGCGCACATGGCCGAGGTGGAGAGGCTTGTTGGTGTTGGGCGATGAGTATTCTACCATCACGAGGCGAGAATCGTCGGTCACGGGGCGATGTCCGAATTCGGGGTTAGCCATCATTGCGTCGAGTTCAGCCGCGCGAGAAGATGTGTCGATTATTAGGTTGAGAAATCCCTTCACCACGTTGTATCCTTTTACGGCTTTCTCATTAGCTACGAGATAGTCGCCTATTTCTGCGGCTACGGCTTCGGGGGCTTTGCGGGCGGCTTTCACGAATGGGAATACTACAAGCGTAAGGTCGCCCTCAAATTCTTTCTTTGTGGGAGAAGGTTGGAGAGATTTTTCCGGAGCGTCGAAGTCATAAAGATTTTTTACGGCTTCGGCGGTTGCAGATGCTATTTTTTGTTCTATTGTCATTTCTATATCTGAGAGATGTGAATTGTTGTCAATAAGGAGTGAGGCTAATTAATGGAGAATCAATGTATTGTGAGGTTTCTTCGGAGGTTGCCCATCACAATTGCTGCTTCGGCGGCTTCTGCGCCTTTATTGCCGAGGGCACCACCGGCGCGGTCAACGGCTTGCTGCAGATTTTCAGTGGTGATAACTCCGAAAGCCACGGGGCAGAGTCCTTCGGCGTTGAGACGCTCTATGCCGGAGGCAGCTATATGGCATACATAGTCAAAGTGAGGAGTATCGCCGCGTATGACGCAGCCGATTGCTATTACGGCGTCGGGGTCAAGGGCTTTGATTGCGCGCGAGCAAGCGAATACGAGCTCTACAGTGCCGGGCACGGATATTACCCTGATGTTGTCGCTGTCTACTCCGGCTTTCAGCAGCGTGTCAATGGCACCGTCGCGGAGTGGGAAAGTGATGTTGCTGTTCCACTCGGCGCATACTATGACGGCTTTGAATCCCTCGGCGGCAGCGGGTATTTCTTTAATATCGCCGTTGGTATTGAGGATTGTAGACATATTACGGGTGCAGCTTAGTCCTCCTTGTCGGGGTTGTTTTCGCGTATTTCTTCCATTTCGCTTTTGCGGCGGTCAATGCGGCGTTTAGCCTTGCGGAGTGCGCCGTGAGCGGCTTTAGCGGCCTGTAGTCCGGCTTCCACGATTTTTTCTTCCACCACTACTTTCATTCCTTCGCTCTCCTCTTTCACTTTATTTCCGGCTTTCTTGACGGGCATGGAGATCTTGCGGAGGAAATTTTTCCACTTGGGTTCGCGCTCGATGTCGGCATCGATTATTTCGATCAATGCGAGTATTTCCTCTTCGAGCTCCACTGTCTCCAGGGCAATGGCGTGATGAAGCACGGCGTTGAGCAGGTGTTTGGCGCGGGCGCGCATGTGGTGAATGCGCATCATTATTTTGGCCATTTCGATAGTCATCTTCACTTCCTTGCGAGTGACTCTACCGGAGCGGCGTTTTGAGAATTTGATAGCTTCAGCATAGAATTTAAGAGAAGCTTTGTAATCGCCGGCAGCGCCAAGGAGTCCGGCCACTTTCCGGAGAGACTCCACGAGCTTGTCGGTGGCGGCAACCACGCCTGAATTCACCTTCTCGTAAAGGAGAGAAGTCACGAGCTGCTGTTTGGCCAGAAGGTCAACTGTCTTTTTTCGGGAGCGGAGAATTCGTGTAGAGAGCTCCATAGCGAGGATGTGAGCCGGTCCGAAACGCTCGGAGTCGTTCTTTACGAGCGGGTCAAGTATTTTGAAGAGGATGTCAAGGAGGCGTTCGCTTTGTTTGAAGTCATCAAGGGCGAAATACAATTCAGCGAGATCATAAAGAAGCACGGAGAGTTGGGCGCGGAATTCGGTATTTTCATAATCGGAAAATTCGCGCAGTGTGCGCAGTGCTTCAATGGTACGCTCCAATGCGTCCATATATCTTTGCTCGTCAGCGAGTGAATGAGCCGTGATTCGGCAGTGGTAAGTATTCTCAAGAGCGCGACGGTCTTCCGAGCCTTCCCCGAAGGCGTCAAGTCTGATTGGTATTTCCACTTTGGTCATAGTGATGATGTGTGTATTGTGTGTTAAAAATTAGCGTTAGTTAAAGCGGGTTATTTCCCGGCGGCCTTAAGTTTAGAGGCGTGGCCGAGATATCCGCCGTGATGCCGTTTAGCGTATTCCTCTATAGTGAATCCTATCTTTTCCATGGTGCCTACTACGAGCAGATCGCCCATGACGGTCATCAGTGTAGTTGATGTGGTAGGAGTCATTCCGAGAGGACAAACCTCCGGTGCGCCGCCTGTGGAGAGGCATACTGTTGCGCTGTCAGCCAGGGGGCTGTCGGGATTTCCGGTGATGACGATCTTGGGGAGTCCGGGATAGAGGGCGTCAGCAAGAGCCGTCAGCTCAATTATCTCCCGGGTCTTGCCTGAGTTGGAGAGGAGCAGGAGAATATCGCGAGGCTGGAGAATGCCGAGGTCTCCATGTTGGGCTTCAGAGGGGTGCAGGAATACTGCCGGAGTGCCTGTAGAGCAGAATGTAGTGGCTATATTCATGGCAATCTGTCCGGCTTTACCCATACCTGAGGTCACGAGTTTACCGCCGAGGGTATTGACGTGGCGCACTATGAGGTCAACGGCCTTTTCATATCCGTCGTTCAGAGGGAGCGATGCTATAGCTTTTGCCTCGGCATCAAGGATGCATTGCATACGAGCTTTGAAGTCCATGTCATTTGCAAGGTTTAGAATCAGATGATTTGTCGGGTTTATCGGTCTCAAGCCGGCGCTTTTCGTAAGCCGTGAAGTCATCACGCCAGCTTTGCGGTATAGTACACGGTCGGCGGGTATCAACGTCAAAGCTCACCATTACGGTTTCGCAGATGGTCTTCACTTCCATAGTATCCACATTGACGAGCACCTGGCGTATGAGGAAGCTTTTGTCGTAAAGAGCCTCACAGCGGGAGAATACCTCCACATTTTCGCCGAATACTACGGATGATACGAAGGAGCAGTTGATATTGGCGATAACGGTATCAACCGTCTTCCAGTCCATTTTCCCTCGGCGCACGGCATTGAAGTAGTAAGCCTTGCCGGTATCGAACAGGGAGAAATAGACGGTATTGTTAAGATGTCCCAGAATGTCAATGTCGTTAAACCGGATCTGTACCGGAGTATGATGACGATAGCCCGTGGGATCGAAAATATTCTTTTTATCAGTATCTTGACTCATGATTATTGGCGGTATAAATATAATTATCTGAAACGAATCTTGGTAATCACCTCGGCTCCGAGGCGGCGGTTGATTTCGTTGATTATAATAGAACGGCGCATATTGAGTTCCGAGCGAAGAGGGAATGAGTCTACACGCACATAGAGTATTCCGTCGCGGATTTCATCGTCAGCACCTCTTGGTTCGCCGCGGAATACGGGCTCTGTGAGAAAATAAAAAATCTCCAGAGCGGAGCGGGCGATAACCGGCTTCTTAAGCGGAGCGCCTTCAAGAGCTTGCTCAAGTACCGAGGAGAATGATTCAGCTTCTTTTCTTTTCATATTCCGTGAGGATCAATGATTGGTTTAAACTCACCGTTGTCCACGCTCATCAATGATTTAGGACCGGAGATGGAGGCCAATATCTCGTCGAGGTGCTTACGGTTGGTGTCGGTGATGAAAATCTGGCCGAACTCAGAGCCGCTTACCAGCTGCATGATTTTGTCCACTCGTGAGGCATCGAGCTTGTCGAATATGTCGTCAAGCAGCAGAAGGGGTGTTTTGCGTGAAGATTCGCGCAGGAAGTCGAAAATGGCGAGCCTCAGAGCGATGGTAAGAGTCTTCACCTGTCCCTGACTTCCGAGAGTGCGCATGGAGTAGCTGCCCAATCGCATGGATATATCGTCGCGATGAGGGCCGGCGAGAGTATATCCCAAAGCAGCATCCTTATCGCGGTTAGCATCCAGTATTTCCTGCATTGTCCTTTCATTGAGCGAGGAGCGGTAGGAGAGAGACGCGGTCTCGCCATCGGCGGCAATAGCAGAATAATACCGAGCGAATGGAGAGGAAATCTCCTCCACCCATCTATTTCGGCGGTCGGCTATAAGGGCTGCGGCCTCACATAGGGGCGCTTCCACGGCTTCAAACAGGAGTTTGTCGCGAATGCCGGAGCGCAACATTCGGTTGCGGCTTTCAATCGCCTTTCTATAGCGGATAAGCAGAGAGAGGTAAGCACCGTCGGCCTGTGATATTACCATATCCATGAGCTTGCGGCGAATGTCGGCGGAGTCGCTCACGAGGCGAGAGTCGGCGGGAGACGCTATTACTATCGGGAATTTTCCGAAATGCGACGAATACTTCTGATACTCCTTGCCGTTGCACTTTAGGGTTTTCCCTTTCCCTCTCACTATGCCGCAGCTGAGTTCAGCCTCTGCGCCGCTGTCCTCATCAATAGTGCCCTTGACGAGCATCATGTCGCAGCCATGGGTTATGAGGTTAGTCTCCGGACCCGGGGTAAGGCCTCTTGCGGTACAGAGCAACCATACGGCTTCAAGCAGATTGCTTTTACCCATACCGTTGAGCCCGAGCAGACAGTTCACACCCTCGCTCAGCTTCAGAGAGGCTGAGATAATGTTTTTAAAGTTCACTATGTCAAGAGAGCGTAGAAACATCGGTCGGAGCAGGGTAAAGCGGGTAAAGATTATCAGAGTTTATGACCGTAAGCAAGGTCGCCGGCGTCGCCGAGTCCGGGCACGATATAGGAGTGGTCGTTGAGCGTATCGTCAATAGCGGCCACCCAGATAGTAGTAGACTCCGGCATCACTGAGCGCAGATAGTCAATGGCTTGCTTAGAGGCAATCACAGAGGCTACGTGCACGTGAGCCGGCTTTCCTCGCGACAGGAGCGCGCGGTAACCAAGCTCCATCGATGCGCCGGTGGCGAGCATGGGGTCAACGAGTAGCAACGTCTTTCCCTCAATTGAGGGAGAGGCGAGGTATTCAATAAGTACATCGAAGTCATCGCTGCCGTCACGGTATTTTCTGTATGCGCTCACGAAAGCATTTTCAGCCCGGTCGAAGAATGACAGGAATCCATTGTGGAAAGGGAGGCCGGCTCGCAGAATGGTAGCGAGAACCACCTGAGAGTCGCACTTCATGCATCTTGCCGTGCCCAGGGGAGTGGCTATATCCACGGGAGAGTAGCTGAGTCGGCGAGATATTTCGTAGGCCATGATCTGCCCGATTCTCTCAAGATTAGTGCGGAAGCGGAGCGGGTCATGCTGAATGTTCACATCGCGGAGTTCCGCCATATATCGGCTCATCAGCGATGGCGTATTGTCGAAATTAATTACTTCAATATTGTCAGAATTGCCGTGCATTGAGTATATCAATTAAATTTCACAAAGTTAACAAAAAATAGCGACATTTATATCACCACATCTCAAAAAAAGCACGAAAATAATCAGGCGAAGTCAGTAACTCAGAACCTCAGAATCCAAATCAAAGCGATAGGAATTTCCCCCCCCTGTCCTTAAATATCCTGTTTCACCGTAACAAATAGTAATGGAACTTGAATTTGCTTAACCTTCTTAATCAAATTTTCAGTAATAAGAATATTTTTATCCCGTTCGACATTATTTCCTGAAATATGATAGTTTGAGATATGAAATATCCTCATGATTAAGTTTATTTGATGAAACGAATTTGGAGATTGAGTTTGATGAAATAGCTATCCTTTACCTTATAGACTTCGCCAAATTCATGACGGGTCGTACTAGGTGTGTCGAATTTGGTATTGTTGAATAAATATTCTTCCAGGTCGTTGCGATCAAAAAAGTGGTAACATATCACATCGCCATCTTCTTTGACAACAATGTAACCTCCATTAGCATTGAATGAACCATCCCAAGGAGAAGAGACCGTCATCCCTAAAGCGAATGCAAGGAGGAACTGTTTAATTTTGTACGAATACATTGGTTGACCTTCGGGACTATTAATGCGCAAAGGATCATCTTGTGTAACCTTTCTGCAAGTGGAGGCCACCTCGCTTCCTTGTCCTGTATAGTATTTCTCCATACAGGCTGCTACAATTCGTGTCATGCCTAAATCAAGCATAGTAAGATTGTTACTCAATGTATCTCCTGAAACCTTTGAAAAGCTCCATGAGCCACCAACCTCACGAATATAGTCAAATTTTTGTTTAAACTTATCCAATGAGTTAATATGTCTCATCCGGGCATCATTGATACCTTCTATTTTAAAAATGAAGTTTGAGGCATCCTTATTGGAGTTAATGAGTGTAGAATCTCCACCAAGTTTGGACTTGA
>CAYNNV010000086.1:0-8371 GCA_964398625.1 uncultured Sangeribacter sp.
AAAAATTGAAATTCCCCACTACAGAATCTACCTTAAAAATCCGTAGTTTTGATTTCGGCGGCAAGTTAATGAAATATTTTTAATTCTTCAAATATTCCAAACAGAAATTTATGCAAAATCTTAAAATCTTAAATTTCACATTTTGCAAATTTCCCTTTTTTGTGCTAACTTTGCCACGTATTTTGACTCAACACATTTCATTTTAACCATGAAAAATAATTATTTCGGGATATGGGCGCTTATCTCGGTTGCATTTATCGTCATTCTCGCTATTTCGGTCATTGGTACTGACAAGCTTCCGGGCAATCTTAAATCTTCCGATATGTCTAAAATTATCACGGAAAGAAAGGAAGACTCTAAAGCAAAAGCTGACTCTCTGAAATACGCACAGGAAAAACAAAAGCAGACCGGTCCGGACACTGCTTCTAAAAATATACTCCTTATCGGCGACAGTATGCTTGAAGGCCTTGGTCCGCGCATGGCTGCTTATGCCAAGAAAAACGGACATACTCTCAACTACGTGATTTGGTATAGCTCTACAAGCGAATACTGGGGAACTTGTGATACTCTCAAATATTTTATCAATAAGTTCAAGCCCGACTATATGTTTATAGCCCTCGGTGCAAATGAGATGTTCGTAAATAATCTCGACAAACGCAAAGAGTATATTCGTGAGATGCTGCGTCAGATAGGCGATATACCATACGTATGGATTGGTCCTCCCAACTGGAAGCCTGACACCGGAATCAACGATGCCATAGCTGAAACCACAGCTCCCGGTACTTTCTTCCTCTCCAACGGCATGCACTTCGAGAGAGCAAAGGATCATGTTCATCCCACTCATGCCTCTGCCGCGCTTTGGCTCGACTCGGTAGCCCGTTGGATGCCAAAAAATTCCGCCCACCCCATCAAGATGGCAAAGCCTGACGAAGATAAAGCAAGAGCTGAATCCGTAACCATGCTCCAACCCAAACACCAATGATTTTTCTAAATAAAATTGGTTATCGACCGGATTTATAAAGTTTCTGTCAATTATTTTACGAAATCAACTATACCTATTTATCTTCTTTTCTTTCCATCTGCTCTTTCTTAAACTCATTCCACCGCTTATTCATATTTTTGCGCGATTTATATGCCGTAATGCCGGTTAGATCTTTGAGTAACGTTAAAGCACGCTTACCGATGTTATTGTATCCTGATGAATTTGGTAATTTCATGCTCCCAACTCTATAATCCGGCTTCATGTCAAGTTTGAGTTTATTGCCGTCCATACTGTTGACGCGTTCAATTAGAGCAAGAACAGAAGGCTCAGGCTCGGGGAAATCATCAGGGCGGATTATATCGGAATGCTCTAATTCCATAAAACATCGCTCCCACTTTCCGGCTTCTTTTTGAGTAATAAATTCTTTATCTAATACATATAATTCTGCGTATGTGCTTACGAAAAATGGCTCATCTTTGCTGTTGAAGCGAAACATTCTATGTCCTCTACCGGCTGATTCTATGATGATTGAATATCCCTTCAGATTCAGCGGTGAAACTTCTTCACCTTCAATACTTTCATAAGTATATTTCAACTTAAATTGCTCAAATTCATTGTCACAGCCAAAAAATGTGGAAAAATTCGGAACCCACTTTCTGCCCTCAGAATCAGCAAGCGCATCGACATCAAGTATAATACCGGATGATGATTTTCGCCATATCTCATATGGACTGTATTTCCCATTTCTTGACAATGTACTGTCACCTATTCCGAGTAATTCAACAGGAAGTCTGTGAACTTCCGGCAATTCAACCCAGTCAGACCATGAAAAATGGAAATGACTCTTGTCGCTCACACTGTCTTTACCATCAGTATTAGTGAAACGATAATATGACTTGCTCTTAAGCACCCTTGGATTACGCCAACCTTTAAAATTGCTATTTCCCGTTGGCAACATAAAATCCACCATCTTCTCCCTGAATAGAAAGACAGTGTCGCTATATGAGGTGAGATTGGAATATTCGCGAACGTATGCAAGTATATGAAGCACAGTCTTATTCTTCGATTCTATCACTACTTCCGGCAACGCTGATGCCCTTTCTGATAGAAAAATGGTATCATCGACCTGATTATCGACCCTCTTCTCTTTATAGCCAATGCACCTCAATGTAAGTGGATAACTGCCGACAGGTATATGCGGCATTCTTCCGTACGCATTGCATATACCTACGCCATTACCTTTTGAATCGAACACAGTTGCTCCCGGAAGAGGTTGGTGAGTAGCAGAATCGGCAACTATTCTAAATTCGCTTCCATTGGCCTCAATGCAAGAAAGTGAGATTATGACTATATAAATGATTATACGAAACATAGGGGATTATCAACTATATGACGTGATAATCCCCGAATTCGCAACCGTACAACGGATAAATTCTTTGAAATTCTTTATAGCATTCCCCTCACCTTGTCAGCCACACTGCCGGAATAGGCGGAGAAGGTACTGATACATACCGCTATATCCGTGATTCCGTTGTCAGCCACATATTTTTTGAGCGAGCGAGGGAAATAACGGAAATCGAGTACGTGAACCTCTTCAAAAGATCCGAAGAGATAGCCGGGAATTGTATTTCCAAAACTATCCTTGATAATCACGAGTTTTCTACCGTTTTTCTTCCCGGTATTCACTTTAACGATCTTTGAGTCGCCTCCCATAAAAGTGCAATAAGCACCTGATGCTCCATCCTTGAACTTGATGAAGAATGAACCCTTGCTCGGGGCCTGTTCTCCGGTCACCTTAAAGTCCTTATCTACAATAAAGTTTGTATATGTAGTTGAATAGGCCGAGTCTTTCGGCATATAATACACAAAGTCTTCGGGTGCATTTTTCACTGCTATATCTTTGGAATAGCCATACATTGTACCTACATAGTCATGCACAACGTGGCGGTCAAAGTTTTTAAGGTCCGGCACGGGCACACCTGCTACTTCGGCCAATCTGCGGGCAGCATAATATCCTCCGAGCGGCGACCAATGGTGGTCGGTGCGGAGATAAATATCTTCGTCTACGTGCTTGCCGAGCTCAGTATATACGTCAACCGCTTTCACTCCGGCATCAAGTTGCCGGTAAATATCACGAATCACTGCACCCTGCGACTTAGTGCGTGACTTCACTTTCTCTGGACAGTAATACTCAATAGCAGTTGGTATCACCATTCCATAAATATTGACTTTGTCGCCAAAGGTCTTCTTATATTCATTAAGCACCTTAGCGTAAGGGGAAGGTCCGGGCACACCGCCGAATGCCATAAGGGCGCGCACATTTTTTCCGGTACCGACTACTATTATACCTGCGTTGGCTACCTTGGTAACTTCTTCAGCGCCTCCGGCTTTCTCGAAGTCTTTGATGTCGCGCTCATCTTTCGCCGCAGTAGCGTTGCCTCCCTCTGCTCCTTCATCGGGTCCGTCTGAGGTGGCATGAAATGTCACAGCATCGTCGCCTCCGACCTTAAGGCCCATCTTATCTTTGAGGCTCAAGTGAGCTGCCATGAAACTGTCGCGGAAAGGCTCACTGTCGGAAAACCATGAGCCAATCTCCTCAGCATATTTTCCTGACGTCAATTTATCCCAACTAAACTCCGGGAACTTTGCCAGCTCTCGCCTCTCGACTTCTGAAAATTCACTCCTTGGAAAGAATGAAAAAACTATTGTCAGACCAATGAATAATACACCGGTAATGGAGAGAAACAGGACTTCGTGATTTATCTTGCTTTTGCTCATGACTTACTGTACGAGATATTTTTCAAAAGCAGCCACCGTCTTGGGGAGGCCGGCCAGTGAGAGATTGTTGCAGAATACTATGTCTGTGATTCCGTTATCCTCAATATACTTCTTGATATTCTTTGTGAAATATCGACAGTCAACCACGTGTACCTGTTCAAATGAGCCAAGCAAGAAGGGAGTGATGGCATTGCCGAATGAATCCTTCAGCAACAGGATACGCCTACCATTTTTTACGTCGGTCTCAACCTTAATTATTTTGGCATCACCGCCTCCGAAAGTGCAGTAGGCGGCGGGCGTGGATGTCTTGATAAACAAGCTTCCCTTCTTCTCAGGCGATGCTCCAACCACAGTCTTGCCGCTCAACTTATAGTCAATGTAAGTTGTAGTATAATTGTCATTCTTGGGAACATAATAAGTAAACGGCTCAGGATTTTGTTTCACTCTGATATCGCCTGAATAATTGTACATTGAGCCTACATAGCCGGGAACTGTCACGGTATTATATTCCGAAATGTCACGGAAAGGCACCTCAGCGGCCTTCGCAAGCTCGCGTGCCGCATAATAGGCTCCCAGAGGCAGCCAGTGATGGTCTGTACGTGAATAAATAGGCTCCTCAGCGTGAGTGCCAAGGGCTTCATAGACGTCTATCGGTATCACTATATCGGAGGCCGCCTCAAGCATCGTCAGCATGGCCGGATGAACCGGACGTGAAACTGTAGAAGGCACATTATCCGGAAGATAAAATGCAGCCTGCGACGGAAGCGGCATTAAATAGACATCAGCTTGGTCCGCAAAAATCTCAGCATATTTATTGGCAATGCCGGCATAGTTCTTCATCCCCTGATCATTGTAGCTGAATGGCTGCATGGCCCATATTGAGTCATTGTCTGCAACGATGATCCCTTTCTTGGTCTTGATCCATTTGGCATCGCCGGTCACATTATTTTTATATTCGTAATCAGATGCGTATCCGGCGATACCGGAACCCAGCAGAAGAGAAATTATCAATATCTTTTTTAGTTTCATAAGTATCGGTTATATATTAGAATCGTGTATATAGGAATGCATTATTGGTTGCTCCGATGAGTAGAGTTACGCTCATGAAGATTATCACGCAGGCAACCGTAATCTTCGCTACGGTGCCTATTGACAGAGCCAGTTCAGCCTTATGCCCGAGGAGACGGAAATGCGTATCCGACACATATTTACGTACAGGCAGGCAGAACAAAACAGCGGCAATCCAGAGCCAGAAATTATCAAACAAGGCACTTTCAACTGTAAAGTCCGTTAGAGCACCGCTCTGAGCGAATGCTGCTGTTGCCCATTTCTGATAGGCCAACATATCGTCAAAGAAAAAGAGCGAAAAGCTAAAGAGCATCACACATATCGTATATATGTGCTGAAGAACACGAGGCATGGTCTTCCATTTCAATAGCACCAGTTTTTCGAAAACCAGAACCACAGCAAAGAAGAGACCCCAAAGCACAAAATTCCAACTTGCTCCGTGCCAAAGTCCGGTTAGAGCCCATACTATTAGGATGTTGAGAATCTGATGTCTACGGTTGCCACCAAGCGGAATGTAGAGATAATCGCGAAAGAATGAGCCCAGTGATTTATGCCAACGTCTCCAAAACTCAGTAATATTTCGCGAAATGTAGGGATGATCGAAATTTTCACAAAAATGAAATCCAAGGCACCGCCCAATGCCTATCGCCATATCAGAATATCCGGAGAAGTCAAAATATATCTGAAGAGCGAAGGCAAGTATACCAAGCCAAGCGCCGGCTGTAGTAAGAGAATTTAGCCCGTCTCCCTTTAGGAATTGATCAGCTATTTCACCAAGCTGATTGGCAAGTATTACCTTTTTGCCCAGACCAATTACAAAACGAAATACTCCATCAGCCACATCCTTGAGTTCAACCTGACGATTATTAATCTCCTCTGCTACTGTTCCGTAGCGCACAATCGGCCCGGCAATAAGCTGCGGAAACATGGAGATATAGAGCAAAAGATCCGTGTAGCGCTTCTGAGCCGGTGAGTCATTACGATATACGTCGATCAAATAACTTATTGATTGAAAGATATAGAAACTGATACCGATAGGTAGCGAGATAGCCGGATCACCGGCCGGAATACCAATAGAGCGTAAAATCTCGGCAAAAAAGTTAAGATACTTAAATGACCCGAGAATAAGCAGATTCGATACCAATCCGGCAATCAGCGCCGCCTTTCTCCTTTTCCCTGTAGTATCACACATTATCCTACCCGCGATATAATTTATTACAACGCAGATTATCATCAGGAACACATAAACCGGCTCACCCCAACTGTAGAAAAGGAGTGAGAAGATTATCAGTATCGTATTTCGCAAACCGAAACGAGGATTGTTCAAATCCTTAGTTCGCCGCTTGTCAATAATTCCCGCACACATATACAGTAACATGAACAGCGGAAGAAATACAAATAAGAAAAAGAGATCAGAGAAGACCATAAGTTATGGATATTGGATTGTCAGATAATGTATTGTTACCTCAAAATATTTTTACCGAGCTTTTCAGAGACACTTTTAAGAAGAAACTCTCCAAGTGCCTTCCCGCCTGCTTCAGAGGTGTGAGTACCGTCATAGGTAAGATTTTTCTTACGCTTTTCGGCTTCGGCTGAGATAGGGCCGTATAGATCCTGACGTATCACATCTATTTCCATCTCATTGCAGACTTCGGCTATTATATCAGCAGCTTTTGTAAGATTGCCGGCAGGCACTGAAACAGACTGATTAGGTGCGAGGAATATGATTGTGGCTTGGGGAGCAATGTGGTGAAGCATCAGAATGGCCTGTCGCGTTGCAGATGCTATGGTGAGCGCATGTGCCGGCGATGCCACAAGCCGGGCGGAATCCAAAAGCATGGCCTCGACAGCAGTCATTTTAAGAGCGCCGGGACGCTTCTTTAGGAACCATGCGTCATTAGCACCGGCACCTACTAATATCACATCGGGCATCGGTTGAGTACCGGCTGCAATGGCTTCTTGCATGCGCCGTATCTGATTATATACAGTATTGTAATCCGATATTATTCCTACATTCTCCTTCAAATTTTCTTTAGTTGCCGGAGTATTAGAGAGTGTGGCTCCGGAGCGGGCATAGCTTTTACATTCTCCCACAGCAAGACCATCGGCAAACCATTTGGTCCATCCTTTAGGTTGGTCGCAATCATCGCCTCCCAGCCATGTCATACTGTCACCGAGAAAGACGTATTGACTGGGCAGGTCATCAGCTGCAGATGTCTGTAATGACAATGACATCGGAAAAATCGTAACTAAAAAAAAAAGTAATTTTATCATTGGGTTAGTTCACTATTGTTCAATATCCTGCAAATAGTAAAAGTGGTGATGGCCTGAATAAAGCCAATAATTTTGCAAATTTAGTATATAAAAAATTCTAATGCAAGCGAACACAAAAACCTTAAGAAAGATTAACAAGCAGAAGAACTCGCCTCACCTGATTAAATCACGCTATAAAGGTCTCCAGTGCTTTAAAATGTTCATCCGGGGAAATCTCAATACTATTCTCTTTTGCGGCTATAAGTACTGTCTGACCCGACTTCACTTCTATACTGTCCGAATTAGTGGTCAGGGTAGCACTACCCTCTATCACCACTAAGATTATAAAGCTGTCAAGCTCTGAATAGTTACGCCTGATAGTAGAGTCTATTTCAAGAATATTGACAGTGAAGAAGGGGGACGAAACTATATTTACGGGAATATTAGGAATAGGGCGAAACAAAAGCGGAGCAGCGTTACAGTCGTTGAAATTCAATGCTCTTGCAGCAAGCTCAGGGTGAAGGTCGCGGGTCAATCCCTTTTCATCGCGCCTGTCATAATCATATATTCGGAAAGTGGCGTCAGAAGTTTGTTGAATTTCCACCAGCAGAGTTGAGCGAAATATCGCATGCACCCTTCCGCCCGGTATAAAGTAAGCATCTCCCGGGTGCACAGTGAAATAACGGAGCATCCGCATGATTGAACCGTCGGACATAGCGTTTGGCAAATCCTCTTTCCGCACCTCCGCATCAAATCCACAAGCAATCATCGCATTCTCGGAGGCTTCCAGCATATACCACATTTCCGCTTTGCCGTTTGCCATACCCATCTCTGATGCCATCTCATCATCAGGATGAACTTGCACCGAAAGATTCTCCTGAGCGTCAATGAATTTTACAAGAAGGGGAACTCGCATACCGAAGCGCTCCACATTTCGCTCGCCGAGGAGTTCTGCACCATATTCAGCCACTATATCGGCAATACTTTTCCCGCTGTCAGCACCGGAATTCACCACCGATTCAAATCCGGCTACAGCTGAAATCTCCCAGCTCTCCCCTATCTTTTCCTCAGATGCGGGAAGACCCTTGAACTCAGCTATACGCTTGCCTCCCCAAATAGTAGGCTTAAGTATCGGCGTAAAGGTCCACATGGCTTTAAATTAATGCTAACAAACTTTAAAATTGATACTTCCAATCAGGAATATCCGAATCTCAGTTGTTATAATTCTGAAATTCGGTGCAAATATAATATAAATTTTTAATTAAAACACTCTACTATGAATGACATTTT
>CAYNNV010000087.1:0-8349 GCA_964398625.1 uncultured Sangeribacter sp.
GAACCCGTCAGCATATTTATCAAAATCCACGCAAGGACGGCGTCTTCCTATATATTCAGTTTCTTTTCTTGCATCCAGACGTTGGCGCATATATTCCGGCAGCTCAAACAATCCTAAGTCTTCACCCGTCTCCACATCGGCAAGCAACGGGTCATTGAGAATAGCTTCTAGTTCTTCCTCTCCGGTCATCTCTCTTTGATTCACAGCCGGATCATGGGGCGACTGTGATTCCTGCGGAAGTAAGCCGAATTTGTCATACGGGCGGCAACGCTCCACTTTCTCCTCTTTTTTAAGTATCCCTTTCCACTTATGATATAGTGATTTCTCCTCTCGGTTATCTTCAGGCAGTCGCCCGGTACTTTCGTAGAAATCCAAAATCTCCCGGAAGCCGGCAATCAGACGATCAGATGAAGTAGCGCGCCGTTTAGGGGCAACGACGTCGGCCAAGAGCGGGTCTTCAAATATTCGTTCAAGTTCTTTCTCCCAATTTATCATTGTTCCGATCGTTTATTTCTCTGCAAGTCTGCGACGCTTCAGATTTCTAAGATGCTCAATTGCCATTGCTATGCGCCGGGCCGTCGGGTCGCCGTCAGTAATCTCCGGTTTCAATTTCCCGGGATTTTCTTCACGCCATTTGGGAAGATATTTTGTAAACAAGAGTATGGCTTCCTCATCAGTAAGATGTTCCGAGCGTTTATCCTCTATGACGTATTGAATGGTGCGCAGAGTCTCCGGAGTCAGTGACTTAGATACTATCTCGTAAGCCCGTTGGAAAGGATTAATCCCGGCAATAAGGTTGATGTCCAGATCGTTAAGATTGACAAACTTGTTGGCAATTTTGATGAATTTATTGCCGGTGTCGTCAATTGTGACCTCTTCTCCTTGCGTGGCAATCGTAAGAATTGTATGCTGCGCCACTGCGTCTACCTCTTCTTCGGTGAGGTCAGGATAAGTATCGCGGATTATTTTCGGTATATAGACTTCAGTAATCAATTCAGCCATTCCCTCGCCGATGATAGCCTCGCGAATATTCTTGTCCGAGAGCGTAGTGGCCACTAAGGTATCAAGGTCGTTTTCTACGATAGCTTTCGTTTTATCGTTGAGTGCAGGCAGTCCTTTCACTTCGATTACGTGGTCATCTTCGTCAGGTTTTTCCGTCTTCGCCGGTGCATCATCATCCGGCTTGGTTTTGAAAGTCCATTTAGGAGCCATCACTTGCTCCATAAGCAGCGATGCGGAGATAGCTTTCAGAAAATCATTTACAGCCATAGCCACATCGTCTTGCTCTGCATCGGGGCAGGGGATAAGATTAGTAAACTGCGCGTGAGTCTTCCCCTCGCAGTCGCGGGTGCATCGTCCTATTATCTGCACCACTTCAGTGAGCGAAGCGCGGATGCCTACGGTGATGCAGTGTTCGCACCATTCCCAGTCGAATCCCTCTTTAGCAGTGCCCAGAGCAATAAGTATATCAAGAGAGTCGCGACTGTTCATCCTTTGAAGATAGCTCTGCAAGGCATCGCGTTGCTCCTTCTTGTCTTCTACGAGGTCGCCGACTGTCAGGATTCTGCCATCGCGAGTTTTCACCTTATAGAGATAGTTATTATAATCGCGATCCACAATCTCGCCAATATACTTTATTATCTCCGCCACCTGGTCGTGTTTGTTCATAAATGCCCCGGTCTTGCTGTTAGGGTGCGGAATATGGATAAGGGTTTTCTTGGAAGTATCAATCAGATCCGGAATTGCCGTAAGGTAATTTCCCTGGAAGAAACTATAGCCTATGCCGAGGCTTTTAAGCCACTTATAGCCGTTGAGCAGCTGATAATAATTATAGTTGATGGCAGGTTGAAACCTCGCTTCATCCTCAGGGCGCATCACGGGCACGGCGTCGCCGCGGAAGTATGAGCCGGTCATAGCGAGGATATGAGCCGATGTCTCGTTGAGAAGTCGGCGTATCAGCGAGCCGAGACGGTTATTCTCGTCGGCTGAGCCGTGGTGAAACTCGTCAATGCCGAAGAATACGTTATCAAGTTTGCGGGCGTCTATGCCATTTAGAGAGTTCAGGAGAGTAGCGTGAGTGCAGACCAACTTTGTGGCCGCAGGATGATCAAGAAATTCACGAACAATAGATTTCTTGGAGTTCTCGCTTCCGGCGCTCAAGCATAAATTCCAATAGGGAGAAACTTCCCAATCCTTGAAGAATCCGAATTTTTTAAGCGCTGTATCCTTAAAGCTGCGCCCGATATTCTGCTGAGGTACGGCTACAATTACTTTCTTCACCCCCTGATTGGCAAGTTTATCCAGAGCCACAAACATCATCGCGCGGCTTTTGCCGGAAGCCGGAGGAGCCTTCACAAGCAGATGCCGGCGGTTGCGCTGAGCATAGACCATAGCTTGCATTTCGCGCATACCGAGGCTGTCGGTATTGCTTGATTTGCCCGTCCGGGCATATTTCACTTCAACAAGATTCATCATATCATCATAAGATTTATAAGACTTATAAGATTTATAAAATTTATAAGATTTATAAGAATCGTCACTATCATCTGCACTATCATCATCACTTCCGCCCGCTTCAATACCCTCTATGCTTTCTCCTTGTAGCCATCATAACTTCCTTTATCCCTCCTTGGGCTATAAACTCGGCTTCTACTTTCTTGAGCACCTTGGCAAGCATAGCGTCAATTTGGCGTATTTGCGTTATCATAATGTTGGCTACCGTCTCATTTGATCGCTCACGACACTTTGACACAAACTCCTTGGGGTTGTCGTTGCTGATACAATATCGGCGCGTTGATACGGTGCGCTGATCATCCGCGCCCCATATCTCCAAATCATTCTGACGCAAGTAATCGCAGTAGTCTTCAAGCAATTCCCGCACTGAGCCTCGCGCAACGCCCAACAGCTTAATGCACATTTCAACCGAAACGGTGCCGTCGCTTACCCCCTCTACTATATTTTGCTTGCATGATCGTGCCGCTTGACGCATCTGGTCTATTGTACGCGAGCCGTGAGGCAAAGCTCGCAAAATAAACATCTCGGTGACGTCGCAGATTATCACAGACTTTTTATAGACGTTCCAATCAGTGTAATTGCCGGCTATTTTAAGAAATCCACTCATTTGTCAGTCAATTTAGCGTAGAGGCGGAAGAGGTGTTCAAGGCGTTCTTCGTCGGAGGTGAATGGTTGCGCACGGTATATGCGCTCTACGGCAAGGTCAAGGCGGTGGTGCGCCTCGCGTAGCTCCTCGGGCATCGACTCCGGATTATACATTTCGCCGAGAGTCATATCAAAGTTTTCATCGCGGAGATTGAGAATTTCCTGCGCCAAATCCGACAATTCATCTTTCTGTGCAGTTGTCAGCTTCGGGAAAGGGAAGGTATTGTAGCAAAGCGTTGCCGAATAGCGTATACGAGTTTCAAGCCTTCCGCCAACAGTACGCACCCATATCATGTGCATTTTCGAGGTGAGCAAAGCAAACAGCCACAACTCCGCATCGTAGATAGCAAAAGCAAGATTCGATATAATGGTATCAGGGTCAACAAAACCTATGGGAATATACTCTCTTCGCTCAGAAGAAACTGACGGAACGATAATTTTATCCTTACTGTGATCTGCTATTTCGTAATGTTCGCGAAATTGATGAGGCCGATTTGCTAATGATGCTCCATCTTTACTTTCGTATAATCGAAATTTTTCGGTCGCCAAAATTCTTTGTTTAATAGGATCTATTGACTCTGCTTTATTCCTATCATTATCATCTATCCATAAACAATATCTATCAATATCATTGATAAATTCTTGCGAGCCTATAATGCGCTTGATAAAGTATTCAGCCTCCGGATTTGCTTCAACCATTTCATCTTTTTCTGATTTACTCATTAAAAGATTTCCATTATCATAAGGCATACATCCTTTTTGCATTATAGGCAAGTCAAAAAGTGGCTTTGACTTTGCACTTATAATTACATTATCAGCATCAATGAGGTAAGGGTTTATATTAGTTGCTTGGCGTATTTTAGAATTAAAAATTCTTTTCTTTTGAGGATTGTTGCCGAGACCTATTATTGCTACAGTTACGCCGGCATTATACTTAGCGTTATTGCTCCATTTGAATGATGTATGAGCAAAGGATATTTTAAGTCCGGTCGCAAAAATAATCGGCCACAAAATTGCGACTTGCTCCCCTTGGCTTATAGAATTAGTGGTAACGAAGGCCATAGAAGCATTGCTGTCTTTACAATACAGAGCACCTTTTATAAACCATGCTGCAATATAGTCGAGTTTCTTCCGGCCTTTGCATATTTTACCGATGGCAAATTCCATATCATCTTTATGATGCGCATCTTGCAATTTGCTGCCGAGATATGGAGGGTTGCCCATGATGTAGACTTCGTCGGCGGAGGTGTGCGGGCAGACGGTCGCCCAGTCAAGGCGACAGGCGTTGCCGCAGACTATGTGCCCGGATGATTTTAATGGTAGTGTCTCAGGCTTAAATCCGAAGGCCTCAAAGAATTTCACGTTCATCTGATGCTCGGCGAGCCACAGTGAAAGCATAGCCGTATCGCAGGCGTAGTCGTCGAGTTCTATGCCGTAAAATTGAGTGAGAGTGATATTAGGGAAGGGGAGAATAGCGATGTTGGCTATCTCCTTCATGGCTTTCCAAATGCGGATTTCGAGTTCGCGCAGGCGCTTGTAGGAGATAATAAGGAAATTGCCGCTGCCGCAAGCAGGGTCAAAGAATTTGATATTTGACAGGCGCTTGAGCAGATTGCGCAGACGAATCGTGGCGCGGTCAGGATGCACACGCTTTTCTATCTTCTCGCGAGCCTCAGCGCAAGCCGCTTCAAATTCTTCTTCGAGAGCGTCAAGGAAGAGAGGGCGGATGAGTTTCTCAATATTGGGCACTGAAGTATAGTGAATACCAAGCCCTGCGCGATGTTCGGGCGTAATGACCGCCTGAATCATGGAGCCGAAAATATCAGGATTAATCTCTCTCCAATTGTATTCGCCGCAGTTGATAATCAATGTGCGGGCGCGACGCGAGAGCACCGGTATGGGATAACGATCGCAAAACAATCCGCCATTTACGTAAGGGAATACATTGTAGAGCTGAGGCAGAGCGTCAAGCACCGCAGAGTCATTGGTCGACATTGCAAGGAATGCCCGGTCAATAAATTCTGCGAGGTCAGAGCCGTCATCTTTAGTATGAGTCTTGAGGGTGTGGGTAAATAGGTTCTCCGAGGGGAATAAGCCGGTGTCTTCAGCAAAGAAGCAGAATAGCAGGCGCGACATAAAGATATTCAGCGCATGAATGGTCTCCGGATTGCGAATATCGTTGTAGCGGCGAATATCGTCAAAGAGCTTCGCCATCAGTTCAGCCGATTTCACGTCGGCTTCAGCTTCCCGGGTATATTGGATTTTCTCAATACCGGCAAGGGGAGTGAAAAACTCAAAGTCTTTCCACAGCAGGTCGATACGATTTTCATACCAATCATTCTCCTTAGGGTCGTAGGCAGTGACGCGCACTCCGTTGCTTGAGATATAAAGGCGTGGTGATTGTTTGGTAATTTTTGCATCAGCGCGCATCTCATTGATTATGTCATACATCTCTGAGCAATCGCCGTCAGCATCAGCTACTGCGGGCCGATAAGCAACAAGATTTTTAATAAGCACCGTCCGGCCGTCTTTGGCAAGATTGCCCGGCCCCTCTTTGGTGCGACGAATCTGACCGTCGCCGTATCCGGCAAATATGCGAAGCAGTTCATATATAAGCTCGGAAGCCGAAGTGCTGCGGTTACTAAGTTGCTCAAGTTGATCAGTAGCCTGTATCTGTGAAAAAGATTTGGTTTTCTTAGCCATATTTCAGAAAAATCTCACGTAATAGATGCAAATTTAGAAAAATTTCAGCAAACAATCAATTAAAAATTAGAAAGATGCAAGCGTGCAAATGATGTGCATAAAGGAGATGCTAACTTTGCATCGTAAAATTAAATTTCTTCTTAATCATTACGTCTATGCATTCTCATCATCATGACCATGAGCATAACCACGATGCCGGTCACCACTCGGATAGTAATTGCAAAGGGGGCGGCTGCTGCTGTCACCACCATCATCACCATCATCACCATCATGAGGAGAGTGGGGAAGAAGCATCTGCATTAAAGCGCTATAGCAACGAAGTGCTGTCGTTTATGCTGATGCTTGCCGGGATTATTCTCAGTCACTTTCACATTCTCCCGGAAGGTATTGCCGCGCTGATCTACTATATTGTAGCCCTGCTTCCTGTAGGGCTGCCGATATTGCGGGAGACGGCTGAGATGTGGGGCAAAGGTGACTTCTTTAATGAATTCACTTTGATGATATTGGCTACTGTCGGTGCTTTCTGGCTCGGCGATTACTCCGAGGGCGTGGCTATTCTGTTGTTCTATAGCTTCGGGGAAAAACTGGAGGATTCAGCCTCTGATAAGGCCCGCAGCAGAATCACATCACTTCTGGGTAAATTGCCGGATAAAATAGACCTTATCGGTGGCGGCGGCGAAGTGACTCAGGTTGCTCCCGCCGAGGTGAAGCCCGGCGATATATTTCGCGTTCTTCCCGGCGAGCGCGTGGCTGTAGATGCAGTGCTTGAAGGGGATAAAGCTATTGACTTCAATACGGCTGCCGTGACCGGAGAGAGTATGCCTCAGAGCATACAGCCGGGTAATGAGGTGATCTCGGGTGCCATTCCGGTGGATAGGGAAGCTCGCCTTCGTGTGCTTCGGCCACTGTCAGAGAGCACAATGACCAGAATTGTCAAGATGATAGAGGATGCTACAGCCCGCAAGTCGAAGTCGGAGACGCTGCTTCGCCGCATCACCCGCTATTATACTCCGGCGGTGATGGTGGCTGCCCTCTTGCTATTTATTGTGCCTATGCTTATAGCCTTGATTTCAGGTGCAGATTTTGATTACCGCCAATGGCTCTATCGCTCACTGGTGCTTCTGGTATGTTCGTGTCCGTGTGCGCTCGTAGTCAGCATTCCGCTGAGCTATTTTGCCGCTATCGGCAATGCATCGCGCTTCGGAATCCTCTTTAAAGGAAGCCGATATCTTGATCTGCTTCGCAATGTGGATACTCTGCTTGTAGATAAGACCGGCACAATCACTACGGGTGACTTCCACGTCACTTCAGTAAGGAGCTTTGAGGGACTGACTGAGAATGAAGTAGTTGCCTTGGCCGCCGCAGCCGAGACGGGGACGACTCATCCTCTCGCAAAAGCCTTGACCGACTATGCCGCCAAGCTCGGGATAGAGTATTTCGCCGCTGATGATATACAGACCGTGCCTCACGGACTTATCGCCAAAATTAATGGTGATGATGTGATGGTCGGCTCAGTGAAATTGATGAAAAAAGAAGGAATTTCCGGCGATTTTTCACAAGTAAGCTCGACCTCGGTGATAATAGCTCGTGGCGGCAGAATGCTGGGAATTATCGCCTTGAGCGATGTTGTCAAGCCTGAAGTGCCGGCGACATTTGCGAGGATTCATCGTCAGGGAGTGAAGACTATTGCTATTCTATCGGGCGACAACAGAGCTTCCGTAGCTTCCGTAGCGGCTGAAGTGGGCGCAGACGGCTTTGAAGCCGAGCTTCTGCCGGAAGATAAACATACTATTGTGGAGCGCTATAAATCACGTGGCTGCACGGTAGCTTTCGTCGGCGACGGCATAAATGATGCGCCGTCATTGGCCACTGCTGATGTGGGTATTGCTATTGGCACCGGCGGCACCGACGTGGCTATGGAGAGTGGCGATGCTGTAATTGTAGGCAATAGTCTTGATGCTCTTCCCCGGGCTATAAAGCTGTCAAAGAAGATACGCCGAGTGGTGGCGGAAAATGTAAGTCTGGCAATAGGAGTGAAGCTCATAGTGATGATTTTAGGAGCATTCGGAATCGCATCACTTTGGGCGGCCGTATTTGCCGATACGGGAATCACACTCATCACCGTTGTTTGGACTCTGCTTGCCTTGCGTAATAACAGTGACTGAATAAAGACCATAGAGGGAAGTTTTTTCGATGAAAGGAAGACATATTTGTATTTTTTTAGTAATTTCGCGTCAATAAAATCACTCCTGTCCGGGAGTGGCGATAAACAACGGAACTAACTCTAAAAACTATAATATGGCAAACAAACCGTTTCATTATCAGGAACCCTTTGAATTGGGTGCCGACACTACTGAATATATCAATATAGGGAAAGAGGGTGTGAGCGTACAGGACTGGGCCGGCCACGAGATGCTCGTGGTTGACCCCGAAGCCCTCACCCGCCTCACCAACGCCGCTACTACTGCATGCTCATTCATGCTGCGC
>CAYNNV010000088.1:0-8325 GCA_964398625.1 uncultured Sangeribacter sp.
CAGCCAGACCCGGAAGGTCAACTGCAAGCGACAGCGACCAAATTGCGAGTACCACCATCATCGAGATGGTACCTTTACCTGTTTTTACTTGCATAGGAATGTGTTTTTATAATGAATAAATTAAGATAAAAAGGAGGAGGAAGGAGGGAGGAAGAGCAATCTGTATTTTTTAATCTACGATTTCTACCGTATCGCCGTTGAAAACTCCAAGACCGAGTTTTTTCATAATGGCTTTCACCGCGGCCTGAGCCTTGACGGAATTTCCGGCACCATCAAGCGGGGGCGCAAACGCAGCCACACCAAATAGTCCGGGCATCACGCCCAATACTCCGCCGCCTACACCGCTCTTTGCCGGAATGCCTGAAGTATACATCCAGTCGCCGGTGGTCTGATAGAAGCCTACTGAAGATATGAGCGTAGTAATCTTCGGAGCAAGCTCGGGAGCAAATACGTCTTTCTTAGTCACGGGATTTGTGCCCTTATTGGCTATTGTGGCAGCGCAGATACCGAGCTGCGAAGCTGTGATTCCTACAGAGCACTGGCGCGTATAGAGGTCAAGGCTCATAGGCACATCATCATAGATGCGGTTGTAATCCTTGAGCAGCCAGGAAATAGCACGGTTATTGAAGTTAGTATCCGACTCGGAGCGGTAAAGCTCATCAATAACTTCTGCACGCGAACCGCAGAGGTCTTCAAAATTGTTAATGATTGCTTCCCATTTACCCCAGGAGTCGCCTTGCGGCTTAACCATGGAGCAAGCAGTAATGGCTCCGGCGTTAACGAGAGGAGTTGACGGATGATCATTCTCAAGAAGAATTGCAAATATAGAATTAAAGGGAAGGCCGGTAGCATCAGCACCAATCTGCTTGAGCACGGCTTCAGCTCCATACTGTTTGAGCACGAGAATTGCAGTTAGCACTTTTGATACGGACTCGATACCAAACTTATACTCAGTATCGCCTACGCTGAAAGTAGTGCCGTCATTGAGAGTAAGACTTATACCGAACAAATCAGGATTTACATTGGCCAGATAAGGGATATAATGCGCATTTTCGCCACCCTTAATGCCTTTACACTCTTCGTAGGCTTCCTGAACAGCCTGCTTGATCTGAGCTTTTGTGATTGTCTTTTTCATAATATGATATGATATAAAATTAAGATTCTGATACGATATTTAACTATCGTTATACGCTATTATAACACAGCGCATAGAAAATTGTTTGCAAAAACATGATTTTTGCAGAAAATTTCTTGCGAAACGCCGGTTTTTATTTAAGAAATACAAGCCAAACTGCCACCAAAAGGCATACAAATGCAGCGAAATGATTCCAATGCAACTGTTCACCCCTAAAGAAAACCACGGTAAAGACGGTAAAAACTACCAAAGTGATTGCCTCCTGAAGCACCTTGAGCTGCATGAGCGAAAACGGACCGCCGTTGCCATGAAAACCCATACGGTTGGCCGGCACCTGACAGAAATACTCAGCCAATGCAATACCCCATGAAATCAGCACCACCACTATCAGCGGGGTAGTATTAGAAATCCACTTCAGATCCTGCATCTTCAAATGTCCATACCATGCGAGGGTCATAAAAATATTGGAAATGACTAATAATAGAATCGTATAAAAGGCGGTCATAAGGAAAATTGTTTCTGCAATGCAAAGTTAATCATTATCCCATATACAGCAAAAATCGAGCTTATAATGCCCCTTAAACAATGCACTGTGAACTATGTGAACGCTTTGAGTTTCTTTCTTAGAATATTATTCACTACCTTTGCATCATTAAGTTTAATCCATTTGGTTTATTTTTTTATGAAAAGATTCTTTTATATCGCCGCCGCTGCCCTGCTGATATGTTCATGTGGCAAATCTAAAGAGGAAGCTGAACGCGAAGCAAAACAGAAGGCTGACTCCATAGCCGCTGTAGCTGCTGCCAAGGCTGCTGAAGCTGCTGAACTTGCTCGTCTTGACTCTATACGCACTGACAGTCTTGCCCGCATCTCTGAGTTCATTGATGCTATTCCTACTTTTGCAGAAATCAATGCCGCTCAAGGCTCCTATGCTTCTTTATTCAAGAAGAAAGGATTCACCGTTACTTACGGCAGAGGCACTGCATGGGATAATGAGATATGCGAAGATGTGCCTGTTAAGACTGTTATCGCCAATCTCAAACTTGACGACCTGCACTATTGCACTTTCAAAGAATTCCTCAATTCTAACGAAGGATGCGGCTGGCACCTCACAATTGTCGGTGCGCCTGAGAAACTTCAGGAAGTGGCTACGGCTACAATCTCAAATATGAATGCCCAAAAACGCCAATACGCCGGCGACTGGTATTATCAGGAAGCTTACGCAAGACAAAACGGCAATACCATAACCTATCGCTTCCCGATGGGAGATTGATGATTACTAATTTTTATCTTCTTAAAAATGAAAGGTTTATTCACTCTTTTGCTCAGTTTGCTAATGGCAACTGCAGCTTTTGCATACGATTTTGACAACACTTATTTCAAGGGTTCTATCAAACTGCCTAACGGAACAAGCAGCTACATGTATCTTGAACTTCAAGCCGGCGGAAAAGCAACTATTGCCGCAAAGTTGCCCGGACAAAAGATACAAAAAGATAGTGGCGCCAAATGGGAGAATAATTCCATTGCAATAATTGTAAAATCACCCGGCGAAACAAACTATTTCTCAATTAACTACGAAGATACAAATACGGGTGCTTATGTGCCTTATCTCGTGCTTGACAATGCTTACGGACAAGATGTGGAATTTCACATGATTTCCGAGGAAACCTATAAGAAAGAGACAACCTCTGCCCCAGCATCGAATAAAACTGCGCGCCCTGCCGCTCGCAAGAAAAGAAGATAACCCCCTTGACCGATCCTTTGCATATACCGGCCATTCACCCGACTGCCGACGGCTCTTTCACTCTATATCGTAATGATATTGACGAGCATTATCATTCCGTGAAAGGAGCGCTGGCCGAGAGTCTGCGCGTATATCTGGAGTTAGGATGGGAAGCGGCGGCCGCACACCGCTCATCGCTCACTGTATTTGAAGTAGGCTTCGGTACAGGACTGAATGCTGCGCTCACCGCCTTCATGGCCGAGCGCTGCAGAATTCCGACTTTATATCAGGCCGTTGAGCTAAATCCTCTACCGCCGGGCATCATCAATAGCCTCTGCGCGCACCAGCCTGAGGAATATGCAGGATTGTTCAAGAAAGTCAATGACGCGGAATGGGAGAAAAAAGAGGAAATCTCACCATTCTTCACGCTTGAAAAGATTCAAGGTGATCTTATTTCAATGCAGTTTCCTACACAGTATGATGTGGTTTATTTCGATGCCTTCGCACCTGAAAAACAGCCGGAAATGTGGAGTGAAGATATTTTCTTGCGCCTCTTCAATGCCATGCATGCAGGAGGCATCCTGACCACATATTGCGCAAAAGGCTCAGTGAGAAGAATGCTTCAGCAGATAGGATTCACCATCGAGCGACTTGCAGGACCCGAGGGTGGCAAACGCGAAGTGCTTCGAGCCGTCAAGCCAATCAATCTATAATTTAACCTACCCTTCATGCTAAAAAAACTCCCGATAATATCCTTCTTTGTCTGCTCCTGCGCCTTGCTTCATGCTCAAGACCCGATCACTATGCGCATTAAGACCACTCAGGGCAGTGTCAGCGAATACCCTATTGATAAGATAGAGGAGGTGGAATTCACTGCTGAACACGCGATTCCCGTGCGCGGTATTCTTGATGGGAAGAAGATAGGATACAATGGTGATTCTATTTTTGCCGGCTTCCTTTTCGGGGAAAACGCCAACGGTGGCGGTCCGGCAGAAATCATAGCGCGACTTACCGGATGCTTCTACGAAAATAGAGCTAAGGGGGGAGCAACAATCGCTATAACTAACGATGACCGGCATAACATTGTCTCGGATATTGACAATATGGCGAAAGACCTTGACCTGATATGCTTTGAGGGCGGAGTAAACGACTATTGGCTCAATGTGCCTTTGGGGACAATCTCACCGGCCGCGGATTTCACATGCGTCCTTAACGTCTCTACCTTTATGGGAGCTCTTGAATCATTATTCCGTAAAGCCTTAAATCGCTGGCCGGGAAAGCCGATAGTATTCATAATTCCTCACAAGATCTTTGGAGCATACGGAGCTTCCAAAGATGATACGGCTTACGCTGACTATACCAACGGCGCAAGAGAGGTGTGCAAAAAATACGGCATACCTTATATTGACGGTGAAGCTGTCTTTAACCTTAACGGACTCAATCAGTTGCACCGCAATCTATATTTCCGTGACTGCGACGGAGTGCATCCCAACGAAGAAGGATACAGACGATATTGGGCAGGCCCCATGATTTCACTTTTCGCATCGCTTCTTATATAACCACGCAATAGGAGAATAAAGATTTTTGACGCAAAATTTGTTACTTTTATATATGGAAGTACGAACTCAAAAACTCACACGCTATATTCTCCCTCTGCGCGAAGGCGGTTCTCTGCCTGTGCTCGGAGAGGCTGATGACGGATTTAAATATGTGGTGAAACTTCGCGGTGCCGGGCACGGAAAGAAAGCGCTTATAGCCGAATTTCTCGGTAGCATGATTGCCAAGGCCTTTAAATTTAATGTCCCGGAGACAGTGCTACTTAATCTTTCGGGCTTATTCGGCCTCACTGAGCCTGACGAAGAGGTGCAAGAACTTATGCGCAATTCTGAAGGGCTGAATGTCGGGCTCCATTTCCTTTCGGGAGCGGCTACCTTTGACCCGGCGGTAAATAGTATTGATCCTCTCACGGCGTCGAAAATTTTATGGCTTGATGCTTTCCTCACAAATGTTGACCGCACCCGACTCAATCCCAACATGATGATTTGGCACAATAATCTATGGCTAATTGACCACGGAGCGGCGTTTTATTTTCACCACGCATGGCGCGACCCGGAGAAAGCTGCGCTTGACCCTTTCCCATATATCAAGAATCACGTATTTCTACCGGCTGCCTCAAAGCTAAAGGAGGCAGACAGGCTTATGCGTCAGGCTATTACTCCACGCACACTCTCGAAGATTGTTGACCTCATTCCGGAGGAATGGCTTGAGGAGGAAAACTCAGGCCTGTCAGCCGCAGAAAGACGTGAAGGTTATCGCACTTTCCTCATCGAACGCCTGAAAAATACCGGAATATTCATTGACGAAGCTATAAAACAAAATAATCTACCGGCGCGATGAATACTTACAGTTCGACAGAATGCAAACGGGAAATAGCTCCCGATGCCAACCTCTACGAATACGCCGTAATTAGATACGTGCCTTGTCCCGAACGTGAGGAATTCATAAATATTGGCCTGATAATGATGTGCAAGCGTCAACGCTGGCTCAATGCCCGACTTCTCATTAATGAAGACCGCATACTGGCTATATGCCCTAAGGCCGACATACTTCTGCTCAGGCAACAGGCTTCTCTTTTCACGCAAAAGAATGTACCGTACGCCAACATCCCTGTGGAAGAATCTTACCGCTGGCTGACGGCCGCCAAGAGTGCCATTCTTCAATCTTCTCCATCGCATCCCGGCATAGCTACCGACACTCTTGAAGAAACATTCAGCCGGCTCTTCAAGGAATTGGTAGAATAATTATGAAGAGTTGTTAGAAAAAAGAAAATATACCGTGGAGCGACGCTGCTTGCTCAGGATAGTTCTTCTATACACTTCTTGAGCTTCTCATCAGAGACGGTGAGCTTCTTGCGGCACGTCTTGAGCAATTCCAGCGCACGCGCTGTCATCTCTGCAAGGTGGTCAATGTCGCAATTATCCTGCTGCATTTTTCGCACAATTGACTCCAGTTCTGCAAGTGCCTGTGAATATGTAAGTTCTTCTGTATTCATAGCGTTATGATAATTTTAAATTTCTATTTTGTCACTTTGGAGCGCAATTCGCCGCCGGCAAGCGTAGTGACTATCTCGGCATCTGCCGGTACCAAACCGGGATCAGTGACTGCTCTTCC
This sequence comes from uncultured Sangeribacter sp., assembly GCA_964398625.1. GTDB lineage: Bacteria > Bacteroidota > Bacteroidia > Bacteroidales > Muribaculaceae > Lepagella. The sequence goes on from CAYNNV010000088.1 coordinate 6,030, forward strand.
TGCCACCCTTGTGATAGAATAACCGCGCTTTAGTGTGGCCTGCGGGCTAAGCACACCTATCATTGAGTCAAGCTGGCGCAAGCGGTCGTTCTCGCGAGCCATGCGCTGAGAAATAATTAGCTTAATGCGCTCATTAGTGGCAGCAAGTAAAGCCTGCTGAGTCGCGATTTTTCCTGATACAGCCATGGGTATGTTGGCTCCAAGCCGGGTAAGATGCTCCGATGCCGCTGCTATTAACTTATGACCGAGTGCCGGTATGGCCGCTTCAAACTGCGCAAGACGATTGCGACTGTTTTCAATCCGGGCTGTGGCGGCGCGCACAATCTCGGCGGCAAAACCGCGTGCCGATTCCAGTGCCTTTCTACACTCACCCACCAGCAGTTCGGCGGCTGCAGTCGGGGTCTTGACCCGTACGGCGGCTATCTCATCAAGGACTGTGCGATCACGCTCATGGCCTATTCCGACTATAACAGGCAAGGCAAAAGTGGCTACGCGACGCGCAAGTTCAAGATTATCGAAACCGGTAAGATCGGTAGTAGCACCACCACCTCGTATTATCACCACTGCATCCCAAAGGTCAATGGTCTGCTCAATGCGGTCAAGAGCATCAAGTATTGTAGCGGTCACCATATTGCCCTGCATGATGGCTTCAAAGAGAGCATGGTAAAATACAAATCCGTCAGCATTGCCGTCAAGCTGCGAGAGAAAATCACCGTAGCCGGCAGCTCCGGGAGCGGAAATCACAGCTATGCGCTGGGGAGCCGCCGGTAGGCGTATACTCTTATTGCGGTCAATCACACCTTCACGCTTGAGTGCGGCAAGAATTTCGCGACGAATCCTCTCGAGATCGCCCATTGTATATGACGGGTCAATATCTGCTACATTAAAGGAAAGTCCGTAGACCTCATGGTAAGTCCCTGAACCGCGCAGTAGCACCTTTAGCCCCGAAGCCAGTTGCCTGCCTGTAGCGGCCATGAATTTAGCTGCAAGAGGAGCATAAACCGACCGCCAGATAGTAGCTCTCATCTTTGCGAGAGTCTCTCCGTCAGGGCCTTTCTCCACGAGCTCCAGATAGCAATGTCCGCCACGCAGAGCTACATCGCTAAGCTCCGCGCTTACCCATTGTCCCGAGAGCGCAGGATGGCTATTCAGCACTCCTTTCATGCGTCGGGCATACTCACTCAGTGAGAGTGTCCGTTCCGGGGAGAAAAATGTATCAGCGGATATCATTCTTCGTCGCTTAACAGTCCGAGGCGTCGTATGGCGCCGGTAGTCGGATCAAATATCACGTAAGAGGGTGCCTTTTTGTCGGTAAATAGACCCGGGGCAAGTCCGAATGTAGTACCGAACTGGCCAAAATCGCAATCTTTCGAGGCAATATTGCGTCCGCGGAATCGCACCGCTACATTGGCTTTGGCAGGAATGGTATAAATTAAAGCATCCTTAGGCAGCTTTTTGGGGAGACCGTCCGGACCTGTCGGAGTCTCTACTTTTGAATATTCTCCTACTACCAGCTCCACGAGTTCTCCGGAAAAGTCATCGGTCTCTACAAAACCGCCGAAGTCACTTAAGCGAATAAGGTCATATACGCCGTCCTCATCAGGAAGGAGTGTGAATACACCTGTAAGTGACTCACTTACTTCAGTACCGGTGAAAGCTTCAGTTATAGCACGCTCTTGATTTTCAAGCTCGTTGAGCAGGAGCTTCATCTGCTCTCCGTCGGCCGGCATATTGTCAGCGGTGCCGCGTGTCAGTTCAAGGCGAGCCTCCTTTGCTTCTATCAGCGATTCGCTTAATAGCTGTGCGCGCTTAGCTGCCGACTGTGCAGCCATAAAATCTTCATTGGTATATTTGAGATAGGCTTCAGGCAGGCGTGCAGTGATAGCAGACTTAAGGCTACTCTCGGGCAGTGCCTTGGGAGCATCGACTTTCTTATTGACACTCAGTAGCATTCCATCATCGCTTACACAAATCTGAGTTAGCACACCAGGCTTCAATTGCATCCTATAGGCGGCAGTATCATTTGGCACACCAACGGTTGAGATACGCGCCGCGGTAATCTCCCATGTCTCGGAATCCTCAGCCACTGCATTAGCCGTACCGATATATTTTTTAGCAAACTGATAGAATGGGCCGGCTTTGCGAATCGTATGCTTGACGTCAATCTCCACACACACAGCTGTAGCCGGAAGAGTGTAGACAAGACCATAGTCATTGGTCTTATCGGCTGAAAGCATCCCTGTAGACTGGGCTGTAGCCGCACACGGAGAAAGAAGGAGTGCGCCCGCTGCAGCCA
>CAYNNV010000089.1:0-8301 GCA_964398625.1 uncultured Sangeribacter sp.
TCTGAGAAAGAGCCGGCATCTCAAGTGCTGTAGCCTCTTCTACCTCGTTGCGGAGAGTAGTAAGCTTCTGCTCCTTGCTGAGAGTGTCGTTAGCGTCCATCTCTTTGTACTTCACGAGAGTGCTGTAAACTACAGCAGCTACTGAACCCTTCTGGTCTTTGCAGCGCTGCATAGCTTTGTCAATCTGGTTTGCAGCAAGGTCAGCTTTGATGTCAGCAACAAACTTAGTGGTGTTGCCTTTGCCGTCAGCAGACTTGATAGCGATCCAGCGTTCGATAGAAAGCACGATCACGGTGAGAAGAAGAGTCATAAGGATAGGTACGATGAAACCACCCTTGTAGACAGTACCGAGAAGGTTAAGAGGATGACCTTCTGCGGGGTTTCCGCCCTCGAAGTTAGCGGAGTTACCCATCACGAAGAGGAAGATACATACACCTGCTACGGCGCACGCAAGAATTACAAAAAACGCGTTGCGAATACCGCGCACGTTGCTAATCTTTTCTTCTTTCTTGGCTTTGGGAGCCGTGGGAGCAGCTTTAACTGCAGCCTTTGGAGTTTGAGATTCCATAATGTTGATTTGTTAGTTTTTAATTATTAAAAATTTAAATCTTTTAGTTCGTTCTAAAAAGCATTACTTGCCACTGAGGCATAATTGCAGTTCACAATGCAAAATTACAATTTTTTTTAAGCAATACAAATATGTTTATCAAAAAAATGGAAATTAAAGATAAAAATTTGCGATTGTCGGCAAATATTATGTTGTGCAACACATTTTATAGCACATAAGGCAGTGCCAAATAATATTCTGACACTGCCTCCTATTAAATGAAAGATATAATCTACTCCTTATTTATCAATTGCGGCAACTCCGGGAAGGGTTTTGCCTTCGATTGCCTCAAGAAGAGCTCCACCGCCGGTGGATACGTATGACACATCATCGGCGAGACCGAATTTGTTGACGCACGCCACTGAGTCGCCACCACCGACAAGCGAGAACGCACCTTTTGCTGTAGCTTCAGCTACAGAATCAGCAATGGCGCGTGAGCCGGCAGTGAAGTTTTCAAATTCAAAAACTCCGGCCGGACCATTCCACAATATCGTCTTGGCGGGAAGTATTACCTCGCGGAAGGCGAGAATAGAATCCGGACCTGCATCAAGCCCCATCCAGCCGTCGGGTATGTTGTCAGCCGGAACAACTTGTGTCTTGGCATCGTTTGAGAAGGCATCGGCCGCTACGCAATCTGATCCGAGTACGAGTTTTACTCCCTTTTCTTTTGCTTTCTTGATTATTTCAAGTGCAAGATCAAGTTTATCTTCTTCACATATAGAGTTGCCTATTTTGCCTCCCAGAGCTTTTGCAAAAGTATAAGTCATGCCTCCACATAGGATAAGATTATCGACCTTGTCCATGAGGTTCTCTATTATTCCGATCTTAGTTGACACTTTAGACCCACCCATAATTGCGGTGAAGGGGCGCTTGATATCCTTGAGAATAGCATTGACAGCAGCCATTTCCTTTTCCATGAGGTATCCAAGCATCTTGTCCTCTTTGTCAAAGTAGTCCGCTATTACGGCAGTGGATGCATGTTTGCGGTGAGCGGTGCCGAAAGCATCGTTTACATATACATCAGCGTAAGAGGCAAGAATCTTGGCAAAGTCCTTCTGACGCTCTTTCATCTCCTTTTTTGCATCCTCGTAAGTCGGGTCATTCTTATCAATTCCTACAGGCTTACCCTCCTCTTCAGGATAGAAACGTAGATTTTCAAGAAGCAATACCTCGCCGGGCTTCAGCTCTTTAGCTGCCTCCTGAGCTTTTGCACAATCCGGGGCAAACTTTACGTCAGTACCCAGTGCTTTAGCCACGGCATCGCGAATCTGTGAGAGACTGAGTTTGGGATTGACTTTACCTTTAGGCTTCCCCATGTGCGACATCAATATAAGGCTACCGCCATCAGCAAGGATTTTTTTTAGAGTCGGGAGTGCACCACGGATTCTTGTGTCATCAGTAATATTACCATTTTCATCAAGAGGAACGTTGAAATCAACGCGAACTATCGCTTTCTTACCTGCGAAGTTATAATTTTCAATTTTTGACATTGTTATATTTGAATTATTTTAACTATTAGTCGTACTTAAAGTCAGAAATTAGTAAATTTGCGGCAAATTATTTTAATTGCCTATATCACTAACACCTCAATTTGTCAAATTGTTGAGGGTATTCTCGAATTTACTAAATGAGCTTATCAATGGATAAAGAGATATTGAGCCAACTTTATAAATCACGTTTTGGCAAATTACCGGCGGATACAGAAAGACTGCCTGCATCCGGTTCTCCTCGCAGATATTATCGTATCACAGGTTTAACTGATGTGATAGGTGTTGTCGGAGATAATGTCAGAGAAAATGAATCGTTTATTACTCTTTCTGATCTTTTCCGTCAGTATGGGGCAAATATTCCGGAAGTTTTAGCAGTAGATTTATCAAATCATGCTTATCTTCAGAAAGATTTGGGTGATTGTTCTTTATTTGATATCATATCCGGTGGCGAATCTGATGCAGTGGAAGAACTTTCGAAAGATGCTTTTAAGGAGTTGGTGAAGACTCAGATAGTGCCGGCAGAGGATTTTGTTCCTTACTGCTACGCGGAACCATTCGGGCGACGCAGAGTGATGTGGGATTTCAATTATTTCAAATATAATTTTCTCAAATTGGCGATAGCTGAATTTGACGAGTCGCTGCTTGAAGATGATTTTGAGTTGCTGGCGCAGAATTTGCTGGAAAGCGGGAAAGAAACAGCCGGCTTCATGTATCGTGATTTTCAAAGTCGCAACGTGATGGTTCTGAATGGTAAAGCATGGCTGATTGATTTTCAAGGTGGTAGTAAAGGCCCGGGCATTTATGATGCAGTTTCATATCTTTGGCAGGCAAAGGCAGGTTTTTCTGAAGCTTTTAAGGAAAAGATGCTGAAATTCTATGCAGATCTGCGGGGTGAAGATGAAGAAAAAATGCTCAAAACCGGAAAGCTGTATGCTCTATTTCGCACTCTCCAGGTGCTTGGTGCGTATGGTTTTAGGGGGCTTATTGAAAAGAAATCACATTTCGTAACTTCAATACCGGCCGCACTGAAGAATCTGGGCGAATTGCTTGATGCAGGGGTAATAGATCCTTATCCGGAATTGAAGAAAATCTGCAAGGAGCTGATATCCTTAAAAAGATTTAAGAAGGAAAATTCAGATAGCGGACTTACAGTTACGGTATTCAGTTTTTCATATAAAAAAGGATATCCGGAGGATTTAAGCGGAAATGGAGGGGGCTTTATGTATGATTGCCGAGCTATGCATAATCCGGGCAGATATAAGGAATACAAAAATCTTACAGGCAGAGATCGGGCTGTGATAGATTTTCTTGAGGAGAGAGGTGAGGTTCAGGAATTTATTGCTGCTGCCGAAATTCCTGTATTAAACGCTGTGGAAAGGTATCTTGCCAGAGGATTCACTTCATTGCAAGTAGGATTCGGATGCACCGGTGGTCAGCACCGATCTGTATATTGTGCTGAAGCAATGGCGCGTGAAATCAAAAAGCATTTTCCTTCTGCAAAGGTGAAATTAATTCACAGAGAGCAGAACATAGAAGAAATACTCTAAATTGTCAGACCAACTTACCTGTATGAAAGCATTTATTCTTGCTGCCGGACTTGGTACCCGACTTCGCCCTTTCACACTCGATAATCCCAAGGCTCTCGTTCCTGTGGGAGGAACTCCGATGCTTGAAAGAGTAATTGGAAAACTAAAAAATGAGGGTGTAGACAGTATTGTTATCAACGTGCATCATTTTGGAGATAAAATTATAGATTTTATTGACAATCACAATTTTGGACTCAATATTGAGATAAGTGATGAATCAGAAAAGCTACTTGATACAGGGGGCGGATTGTTAAAAGCATCAGATAAATTGTTTAAGGATTGTGACAACGTAGTGGTCCATAACGTAGACATCCTAAGCAACGCTTCTGTGAGCGATCTATATACTTTTCATTCTACTTCCGGTTCAGACGTTACTCTGCTTGTGAGTGAAAGAGAATCGTCGAGAAAGTTAGTATTCAATGAGAATATGAATCTATGTGGTTGGCATAATTTGACTACCGGTGAATTTAAACCTGGAGGCTTTGCTCCCTGTGTAAATATGAGGGAGTTTGCTTTCTCCGGAATTTACGTTGTCAACCGACGTGTTGTTGAAGCAATGAAGGCGGCAGACCTAAATGGAAAATTTCCGATAATGGATTTTCTACTTGATAATATAGGAAAACTTAAAATAAGAGGTCTGCTTAAAGCAGACCTTAAGCTAATAGATATAGGAAAGCCTGCTACTTTAAAGCAGGCCGAAGAATTATTTCTCTGACATATCAGTGGCTATGATGATAATGATCTTGTCCCTGATTATTGCCGTTGTACTGAAAGATGCAGCCGGCAATGAGAGTTGCAATTGCGATTCCTCCAAGCCACCATGTTGCGGTGATAGAGGTTGTAAAGCAAGTCACGAGGAGAAGTATACAGCCTATGGCGTAGAAAATTATAGCTAATGTCTTCATAATAAATTAATTTAAAGGTTTCCTTATAATATTTTGCTTTGTAGATTAAACATTTAATCACGGCCATTGGATTAAGTTGAAAGTTTAAATTTAGTTAAGAAGCCGTTAAAAAAATTAATACTAATAAAAAGTAAGGCTGCAAATATGATTTTTATATTGCGGCCTTACTTTGAGTATTATAATTATGATTTTATGATTTTACACACTGTCAGCTAAACGAGCTTCTTTAGGAATGGGATTTTTAGAATTGCCAAAGAACTTATTAATTATCAATGCAATGGAACCATCACCGGTGACATTACAAGCTGTTCCAAAAGAATCCATGGCAATATAGAGCGCTATCATCAGTGCCTGTTGCTGTTCTGTAAAACCGAGCATAGTTGCCATAATTCCAAGAGATGCCATTATAGCACCACCGGGAACGCCGGGGGCTGCAACTATACTAATGGCGAGCATACAGATGAATCCCAGGAATAGTGGAAAATCAAATGGTATTCCCTCCATTATCATAAGTGCTATGGCGCATGCAACAATTTTTAGTATTGAACCGGACATGTGTATAGTTGCGCATAGAGGGACGACAAATCCGGCAACGTCTTCACTAACTCCCATCTTAACAGTCTGCCTCATCGTAACCGGGATTGTGGCAGCGGACGATTGAGTGCCCAGTGCAGTGAAATACGCCGGCAACATTGTTAATAGCAGCTTGAATGGATTGCGACGCACAAATATCGCAGCTATGGCATATTGACTCACGAGAAGCAGAATATGCATAGCGAAAATCACCAAAATAATTTTTGAGAATGCGCTTAGCACCGATCCAACCTGTCCGGAATGAGTCATATTTAGAAATATGCCAAAGATATAGATCGGAAGCAATGGAATTATACACTTACTGATGGTAAGAGAGATTACATTGCGAAATTCCCCGAGCACATCTTTCAAAGTGTTTGCTTTGAGATATGCCAGACAGATGCCGAGTGTGAAGGCAAGTATAAGTGCTGTCATTACTGTCATCAACGGCGGCATTTCGATAGTAAAATATGGAGCCAAATCATTAGCTTCTGAGCCGGCACCCTCTACATGCCCGGGAGAAATGAGCTTCGGAAAAAATGTAGATCCAATGAAAAAACTGAAAATACCCGAGCCTACAGTGAATATATAAGCAATCACGGCTGTGGCCACAAGCATTTTTCCGGCCTTTGTGCCAACCTCATATATTGCAGGAGCGACAAACCCGAGTATAAGGAGCGGAATAATGAATCCGAGGTACTGGCTGAAAATTGCATTGAAAGTAGCGAAAATTCTGCCGAGCCATTCCGGAAATATATATCCGCAGCCTATTCCGAGAGCAATGGCAATAAGAATCTGTAGCAACAGATTTACTCTAAATCTTTTTTTTCCTTTCGTCATTATTCTCCTTTTCCGAACATTATAAGAGCCATCTCTTTCTGTAGTTTTTCCGCAGCCGAGGCAGCTGCAGTAGCGAAATCATCTCCACTTGAAGCATAAATTATTCCACGGGAAGAATTAACAAGAAGTCCGCAGTCGGGCGTCATAGCGTATTTGCATACTTCTTCGAGGCTTCCACCCTGAGCGCCGACTCCGGGCACTAGCAGGAAATTGGTCGGAGCAACTTTTCTGACGTCGGCAAGAAGCTCACCGCGAGTAGCGCCGGCAACAAACATAATTTCGTCCGGCGAAGCCCAGTTGCGGGCAGTTGAAATTACTTTTTCGAAAAGTCGGCTACCGTCGGCGTCAAGAGTCATCTGGAAGTCAGCCGAACCCGGATTTGAAGTCAATGCGAGAAGAATCACCCATTTGCCCTCGAATCCGAGGAAAGGCTTGACGCTGTCTTCACCCATATAGGGAGCGACAGTGACAGCGTGAGCATCCATATCTTCAAAAAATGCCTTAGCATACATCTTGGCCGTGTTGCCAATATCTCCGCGTTTGGCATCAATAATAAGGAAATGCTCGGGATAATTCTCGCGGATATATCTTGCTGTCATGCGGAGTTGCTCCCAGCCATGAGTTCCTGCACATTCATAAAAAGCAGCGTTGGGCTTATAAGCCACGCAGTAAGGAGCAGTGGCATCAATAATTGCCTTGTTGAACTTGAAAATTGCGTCCCGGTCATCGCGGAGATGTTCGGGGAATTTCTCAATCGCAGGGTCAAGGCCTACGCAAAGGAAGGAGCGTTTCTTTTGAATCTGATGTATAAGCTCTTTACGTGTCATGAATATAAGATTTATATAGTTAAATAACTAAATTTTCATTGATACTAAGTTAGTGAATCATAAAGCTGCGTCCTTCATTCGCTCGGCATTTTCGGCAATCTCGAGTTGGTCAAGACAGCCTTGAATATCGCCGTTGAGGAAGGCGGGCAGATTATATATTGTATAATTGATTCGGTGGTCAGTAATTCGTCCTTGAGGGAAATTATAAGTTCTTATTTTTGCCGAACGGTCACCTGTACTTACCCTTGTTTTTCTGCGTGATGCAATATCCTCAAGATATTTTGAGTGTTCCTTGTCATATATAAATGTGCGTAGACGTGCAAGTGCACGCTCCTTATTGTGGGGTTGGTCACGAGTCTCGGTACATTCTATCAGAATTTCCTCCACCACACCGGTAACAGGATTTTTCCAGTTGTATCGCAGACGGACACCTGATTCTACCTTATTGACGTTCTGTCCACCGGCACCAGAAGAACGGAAAGTATCCCAGCGTATTTCTCCTTCATTAATTTCCACTTCAAATTCTTCTGCTTCCGGAAGCACTGCTACGGTTGCGGCAGATGTGTGAATACGTCCCTGCGTCTCAGTTGCCGGGACTCTCTGCACGCGGTGTACACCGCTCTCAAACTTCATGGTGCCGTATACTCCTTCTCCGGAAAGAGTGAATATAATCTCCTTAAATCCTCCCATTGCTCCCGGGGATTCAGAGGAAATTGCCAGTTTCCATCCACGCCTTTCGGCATATTTCTGATACATCTTAAAGAGATCGCCTGCAAAAAGAGCAGCTTCATCTCCGCCTGTGCCGGCTCTAAGTTCTACTATAGCATTTTTACTATCGTCGGGGTCAGCCGGCATAAGAAGAATTTTTATTTCATCTTCAAGAAGTGGGATTTTAGATGATGCTTCGTCATATTCTTCTCTGGCTAAGAGGCGAAGATCAGGGTCTTTTTCAGATGCGATAAGCCTCTTGGCCTCGTCAGCATCAGCAAGCGCAGCGCGGTATTTTTCAGCTACATCAAGGAGATGCTCAAGTTCTCGATATTCTCGGGTGAGACGTGCATATCGCTGATTGTCAGCAATGACGGCGGGATCAGAAATTAAAGTAGCGGTCTCCTGAAAGCGTGCATCAAGCCCGTCCAGGCGTTGAAGAAGTGGATTGTTAGTCATCAGTAGAAAAATATGAACTAATAAAGCAGATGCGAAATTAATAAAAAAATCAAGTGTGTACAATAAGTAGAGAATTAAAAATAAAAAAATGGAGAAAAACTTTGCTGCGAAAGAAAAAATAACTAACTTTGCAGCCGCAAACCCGAAAGGTGTGCAAAAAAACAAATACAAATCAATAAAAACCGGTAAAGTTTATGGCAACTAAGATTAGACTTCAGCGTCATGGCCGCAAGGGCTACGCTTTTTATCCAATCGTAATCGCCGATAGCAGGGCACCACGTGATGGTAAATTTATTGAAAGGATAG
>CAYNNV010000090.1:0-8271 GCA_964398625.1 uncultured Sangeribacter sp.
AATTCGATATGTTTTCAAAATCTGCTGAATTAAAAATGATGACCTCCGATGGCAGTAATGACCAAACCTCAAGGATTGACAAATTCGACAGTGCTCCTTTTAATCGATTGAATTTTGGATTTAGGGTAGGTGTTGGATATGAATATATGGGTATAAGCCTCAATATTTCATACGAACAAATGGTAACCAATATGGCCAATAAGAAATATTGGGATGGAGACAGGTGGAAAGTTTTCCAACACGCTTCAGACCTTATGACAGGTTATTCCCAGCGCAATAATATGTTGATGGTTACTGTTGGTTACACGTTCAGATATTAAAGCTGACGTAAGACCATAATAAAGAAAAATCGTTCAAAAATAAAAAACATGGAACTGAAAAAAAATCCTATTTTGGCAATGATGCTTGTTGTTTGCAGCCTTATGTTTACGGGTTGCAAGGACGATCCTGATGAGCCAAAGTCAGACCAACTCAATGTTGCCGAGAACATAATTGGCAACTGGCTACTCGCATCTTCAACCGCCAATGAGTGGGCGACTTATGAATTCACCGAAACTTCTCGCATAAAAGCGACTACGTTTGAACACAACAAACTCCAATCAGGCACGGGTTTCTATTGGGTTGACGAAGACAAAGCATCTGTAACGGGTAACTTTGACTACGGCGATGGCAAACTTCCAGTGTATGTAGATTGGGTTGTCGAGAAAGTTCAACCTTTTGAACTTACACTTAAGCTGTACAATAACAATCAGTATCTTGGAAATTCTTCAATCTATCGTATATTGTCTAATGCAATAGTTGAGGTGAATGAAATAAGTGAACTTAACTTCAAGGCCATATGTGGCACGGACAATGTTTCGGATTTCAACATCCTTGACAAGTCGGTTGCTTCAGTTTCCTCAACAGGAGAACTTAACGGTTTGAAAGTTGGTGAAACGTATATGACTTTCAAGACACAAGGAGGAATAGCTGCCATTAAGATAGAAGTTTCTCCTGCGCCTAAAACATTTACCGAACTTGTTGTTGGGACATGGATTTACGATATGCCTTCTGAAAAAGAGTGGCAAACCACAACTTTCGTCTCTGATGGATTTGTTGATGTAAAATGGGCTAATCCATATTCATACACCACCATAGAAACAGCTAATGGATATTACACACTTACAGATAACGATTGTGTTTTTTCTATCAAAACTCCATATGATATGACGTATAATCAAAAATGGAAGACTGATGAAATTAATGACTTTATCTGGACTTACCACTGTTTCTTAGACAATCAATCTGTTGGTAAATATACTGGCCATCGCCTTTTGGGTACAGTTGCACTAAAGCCGGGGGAGACAACAACACCTGATTATTCTAACCTGACTTTTGGTTATGATGTTGTTGGGTATTCTTCAAATGCTATCTCCATCGCCTCTGTTAATACAGAAACTGGCGAAATAACCGCTTTAGACTATGGAAGAACATATATCAATGTGAATACGGCTAAAGGTGCAGGGTATTTTGAAGTTAACGTTGAAATGCCTATCATTCCTTATGATTTCGCGAAATGTGTAGGCGTAAATCTTACAAAGGTTAAAGAAGTGTTGGGAAGTAATCCGGACTACTCGACGAGCACAATGATTGCATATTTCAATCCGACAACTACAATTGAGATGATTGGCGTATCATTTGATGCCAACACAGGCTTGTCTAAAGGCGTTTCAATCACCTATAATAAAACCGTTAATACAAGTGATGTAACTGCGGAACTTGACAAAACATATATTCCATTCTCGAGTCAGACTACTGACACTTATAAGGCATATATGAATTCTGACAAGAGAGAGAATGCAACACTGGGAGTTACTTGGGATATCACTGAATTAACCTTAACATACGTCAATCTGGCGAACTAATTAATCTATCATCCTGACTCTTTATTTTCAAGTAGTCAGGATGATTTCATCACGTATGAAAGATATAAACTGCATAGTTGAAAGTGGTAAACTATTCGATGGACGTTACAAACTGTTATATCCATTGAGTTCTGATGGTGGAACAGCTGATGTTTGGCTCGCATTGGATACAAATACAATTGATGAAGTCTATGATGATAATGATGATTCGATCTCATCAGAAGAATCTGGCATAAAGGTCGCTATAAAGATATTCCGCCCTAAGAATGCATTGGACTTGGGAGAGCAAAGATTCCGAGAAGAGTTCAAAATCGTCTTTAACTGCCATCACACTAATCTTGTGCAGCCTATTAATTTTTCCATATTTGAAGGAATTCCTTATTTGGTTCTCCCTTACTGCCAGAAAGGATCTTCGGAACAATTACAAGGGAAGATGACGGATGCAAATGAATTATGGCGTTACATTTCTGATGTTTCAGCGGGATTGGCCTATCTTCATGCTTTTAAACTCCCGATAGTACACCATGATATAAAGCCAGCCAATGTTCTAATTGACGACAATAGCAACTATGCAATAACTGATTTTGGTATCAGCTCCCGTAGAGGTAATAATCGTGAAGGATATGATGAAACCCAAAGTGGCACAATGGCATATATGGCACCTGAAAGATTCCAAGAAGATTACGAATCTATCCCGGAAAGTGACATATGGTCCTTTGGTGCAACACTATATGAATTAATAACTGGGAAGGTCCCATTTGGAGAGAAGGGTGGCGCAGAACAATTGAACACAAACACTGTATATCCGACTATAAGTGAGAATATACCATCCGATATAAAGAAGCTTGTCAATGATTGTTTGTCGGTTGATATATCAAAAAGGCCCTCGGCAGCATTGATTAACAAAGCAGCCGCAAATAAGTGTTATCCAATAAAGAATAAAAAATTTCTTTACGCAGGAGGAGTAGTCGTACTCGCTATAATCCTGCTGCTAATAATATTCACACCTAAGAAAGAAGACCCGATTGCTCGTATAATCCAACTTTCAAATGAAGAAAGATTTGAAAATGCTATGAAGTTAGTCAATTCAAATAATGCTTCCGAACTCAGAAAAGGAATGCTAGTGCTTGACACGCTGAGTGCAATGGGATATGTACCAGCTCTTTACGAGCAAGCTTATACATATGGTTGGTATGATGATAGTGCGTCAATTTCACGTAAAGATTTACTTGACATAGAACGTAATACCAAATATTCTGATGAAAGGAAGTACATGCCTAAAGAGAAGCAAATCAACATAAAGGCCATGGGAATATTTACGAGGATTGAAGAAATAAGAGATCCGAATTATCCGGAAATAAATGCCAATGCTCTATATAGATTAGCTTGTTATTATGTGAACCCCAATGATGTATTTCAGCAAGACTTTGATCGGGCTGAAATTCTCCTAAAAGAGGCCCTCGAATGGTCTGAAATAGGTAATAATGTAGCTATAACAGAAAAAATTAGGAGAAATCTTGCGCGTCTCCATGATTAAATATATAACGATGAAAAAAATATTTACACTTTTGGTTGGTGCTTCATTGACGTTTGTCAGTCAAGCTCAATTGCCTAATTGGGTGATAAGTCCGGATAACGATACTCTATTCGTTAAAGTTGATGATAATCTCATACAAGGGCAATTAAACGGTAAGTCTATAATTTGGGACATGGATGGCAAACAGTTGTACTCCACAGAAAACACTATTTTACCGTTTAAGGATGGTGTCGCCACCATCCAAGTAAAAGGTCAACCTATTATCTCCGGGTTTATTGATGAAATGGGAAAGTTCACTTCTATTCTGAACTTGGAAATAGCATATGACAATCCCTTTTTTGAGGATGGGCATATTCTATGTCTTGATAAAAACAAACCAGTATATATAAAAAAGAATGGCTCCGTAGCTTCTTTCCCAGAAGTAGTTCAGACGTATCCGTTCCATAAAGGCTTCGCTCCATTTTTTACATACGAGAATATAGAAAAGAAAAAAGATCCTCATTATGGATATTTTAAGGCAGACGGACAGCCAATGAAATACTATATTTCTGATAATGGCAATAACAAACCTTTAGATCCAAAAGAGATTGATTTCGTCTCTGGAATAGGAACGAATGGTAAAGGTGTAGCTGTAATCAAAAATAAGATTTATTGGTTTGACCCAACTACCGAGATCTTTGAACCATTTCTTTGGGGAGAGGAGGCGTATGACAAGAAACGTCATTTGAATTTAGAGGGCAATTATGACCGATATTTTCTAAATTTGATTAATGATACAGTTGCTATCAATGCCAAATATGGAAAGAACCAGTATGCTTTACTTAAATTTGATAAAGAACTTCGTCCGATTATCTTCAGTTTCGATGGAGATGAAATGACATTTGAGGAGAAACCATCTTCAAAATTTGTTTATAAATCAAACATTGGAGAATATTACAGGAATGACAAATATGGGCTGACACTAAATACCAAAGAGGTCTTGCCTGAACAATTCGAACAAGTTGGTCTCAAATATGGAAACCGCGCATTTGTCAAATCCAATGGTAAATGGGGTATTATAGAGATTATTCCCGGTCTTGAATATTCTATAAAAATAAACAAAGGTGAGGATATTGCATTTCGTCATCAAAAGTTTGACACGCAAATTCGATTGGATCTTCCTTCGCAGATTTCCGCGAAGGAAGCCAGAATAAATATCCCGGGTGAAACTGGTTGTTTGATAGACAAGACTTCAAGAGAGAGTAAGGACACAGAAAGTGGAAACTTTGTTACATACAATTGTGTGCTGAATATTCCGTCTTCACTACCCGATACGTTAACCACCATAACATATCAACCTATTGAAATTTCCACTGATGGAATCTCTTTGTTCAAAACACCAATGTCTATAAAAGCGTGGCATTATAAATACTACAATGTCGATCCTATTGAATCTGAGACATCTATTACTGATGGCGTACTATCTTTTACAGTGAATATTAACGCACAACGCAACGTCGGAGAAAGTGACTATCCTTTTGACGTGAGAATTGAAGCCGATTCCATAGCTGTTGAACAAGAAAAGCTGTCTGAAACTCGAAGAAAGTTCACCGTTTCAAATCTTCAGGAAGGTTCAAATAGTCTTAATATTTATGTGATAGAGACAGGATGTCCGCCTTCAGTATTCCCTTTTGAAATCTTCTATTCAAAGCCAGTACCAAAGAAGAAACAGAAAGAGGAAGTTGTTATTCGCAAAAAAGATCCTGCCGCAAAGAAACGTATTCCACGTTTGGAACTTTAAGAGTTATGGAATATTCGGTCCATTCATATACGACTAAAAGTAAACTTCACACGAACAATGAGGATAGCCATATCATATGTGATGATTATATAATCGTTGCTGATGGAATGGGTGGTGAATCCGATGGCGATATTGCTTCTCATATCGCTGTAGAATCAATAGTGTCCGTCCTATCGCGAGAACTCTTGGATAATTCTTCAGATTCTTATATAAAAGAACTATCCACCAAAGCAATATACGATACAGATATCAAAATATCAGAATATATTGATGCACATCCCGATTCTTTTGGAATGGGGACTACTGTATTACTCGCGATTAGAAAATGCGATAAAATATACATCTCATGGTGTGGGGACAGTCATTGTTATGTTTACAAGGATGGGAAGATTAGTTCGCTAACAAAAGATCATTCTTATGTTCAACAATTAATTGATACGGGACATATCACGGTCGAGGATTCTTTCACACATCCGAATAATAACCTTATTACGAGATTTGTAGGTGGAGGAACCGAAACTTGTATACCTGATTTTTGTATCCACCAGATCTCTACATCTGAAATAATTATTTTCTGTAGTGATGGTCTTTCGGGCTATTGTATGCAGCATGATATTGCAAAGGAGATAAAACAGGTTAAAGTTCTGGAAGAATTACCAAAACGATTGACTGATTTGGCAATACGACATGGTAGTGATGACGATATAACTGTAGTTACTCTTATCCCTAAATCATATACCAATACAAATACTTCAAAATTTAGATGGCTAAAAAGGTTAGTTCATTCATGAAAAGAATGGCACCACCAAAGAGTGGACCGTAACCGTCACCCTCGACAAGTAATCAACCACACACAAAAGCAGTCAACCAAAGGAGGCCCCCGGAATCACCCCGGAGGCCTCCTCGTTATATCTACCTGGTACAATCATGGAACGCATTGCCGGCACCGAAATCAGCCCGGCGATGCCGACCCTGAGGAAATGCCCATAATTGAAAGAACGCTTACAACAACTGACTATGGAGCCAATCTGCCACAAGAATCGAAGTCTCTTTCTGAGTATTGGAGAACACATGATTTTCGTCCGGAATCAGCTTCAGTTCACTGTTGCGGATTTTCTCATTATACCGTTCAGCGTATGTATAGGGCACTACTTGATCATGCGTACCCTGCACAATCAGCGTCGGCCCAGTGTAATTGGCAGCCGTTTCATAGATAGGCAGGCGTATTGCAGTCTCCACATAGTTTTTGCCAAGGAGCAGCGCACCGGCTTCGGGTGAATGAGGCAACTCAATGTAGTCGCCCTTGAAGTTCCAAGGATCATAGGTTGCGCCCATCGTATTTCCACGGAGCGCATCGTCGCGTAGCACCGCAGCAGCGGCCAACAACACTTCGGCCTTGACCACCTTGTCGCCAAGTTCGCCACTTACCATGCTCACCACAACGCCACCCTGCGAATGTCCTACCAGACTGATATTCTTGACCCAAGGTTGCTTCTGTGCCCAAGCAATCACATCTTTAAGATCGTCGATTTCATTCAGCACCGTCATATCCTTGAACTCACCGTCGCTTCGGCCATGCCCGTTAAAATCAAAACGCAACGTGGCCATGCCTTGAGCGACTATGCTGGCCGACAGGTCATTAATGAATGGCCGCTGACAATTGCCGCTGAACCCGTGGCAGATTAGAACCAACGGCACCTTACCGGACGAGGCCGGACGCTCCACGATGCTGAACAGTTTCCCAACCGAACCGTCAATGCGTATTGTGTCAGACGATTGGGCATTAGCCGAAAATAAACCGATCATGGCCATGATTGATGCTACAAATATCTTTTTCATATAAATTATTTTACTCTGGTAAACAGTCTCGTACACAACGAATGGCAAGGCTCCTGAATCCATAGGAATCTTGTCATCGATATCGCTTTTGATAATCCCGAACTATTAGTCGGTGAAACTCAACTTACCGCTCACGATATCGTCGACCATACCGTCGTACGGATCCTGCGAGATGACTTTCTCGTTGTTGACACCCTCATTCTTGGAATAGAATATCTTACCGAACTCAGGAACGACATATTTGGGATAGGTGGCGTATTTCGCACGACTCTCCTCCATCAATGGAATATGCTCGTTTTGATAGCATACAGTGATTTCAGGATGTTCTTGAACCCATTTCGGGAAGAAGATCACACCATGCAGACGGTTCTGATCAGGCATGAAGTTAAGGCTTACATCCGTACCGGTTGGCTCAGTCCACGAAATCTTATAGACACCATCGGCCAACTTAACAATATCCGCTTTCTGGTCTCTGACCCATCTACCGCCTACCATACCACTGTGAATGCGGTAGTCGACCGTGTTTTCGTTCTTCACATAGAGTTCGTACATCCACCCGTTGTCATAGGTGTAAATAAAATGAGATCCAATAAATTTATCCATAGCTTTAATTAGTTATTTCATCATTCCTTCGGGTAGTTGTGATTGTGTCAGATATTCCAATGTAATTGCACCGGGATAGTGATAAACCTCGCTGCGGAGGGAAGAATTATCGTTTATTTATATAACATCGCACCGCCCCCACTGGTTCACCCCATCCACCCCTTTACAGAATTACCCGCCAGCCCATCATTCTATCACACAATCCTCCTCAAAACAACTCCCCCAAAAAACGACAAAGCGCCTCCAAATGAAGAAAAACAACTCATACAGACCTACAAACAGCGCCCTTTTCCCAAGGAATCCAACCCACCATTAATCAGCTCTCTGCGCCCAAACTTTCCCACCAGTCCATAGCCATAATCTCAAAAATTATTGCTAAGTTTGCATTTAAGTAACGACAATTACCTGAAAATGACCTCATCGACTTACTTTAATTCCATTACCACCACTACCAGAGCAAAAACGAATTGTTGAACGTATCGAACAGATTTTTTCCCTTTGTAAATAAATGGCCAAGAAAGAGTATATTCATACAGGAGAATGTATCTGGTGCAAAAGAAAGAAACCATTTGTTTCTTTCTTCAAAATACCACATATAGTCCCTCGTG
>CAYNNV010000091.1:0-8247 GCA_964398625.1 uncultured Sangeribacter sp.
GAATCCTGTGTCCCCACCAAAGCTGACGACTAATACACCAGTCCTGTATGTTGTCCATCCATACACGATAGGTATTCTTATATTTTTCCGGTACGAAACGGATAATATTGTCCATCACAGGAGGAAGCGCAATCTCGGCAAAGTGCTTCATCTTGATAAACCACTGGAGCGACAGGCGTGGCTCAATGGCTACCTTGGTACGCTCTGAGTAACCCACGTTGTTAGTATAGTCTTCCTCCTTCTCAAGCAGGCCGTTGTCGGCAAGTTCTTTTGCAATGAGTTTGCGAACTTCGAAACGATCCATTCCGGCATATTTGCCACCGTTTTCATTAAGAGTTGCATCTTCATTGAATATATCTATTACTTCTAGATTGTGAGTCTTGCCGAGCATCTCATCATTCTTATCGTGAGCGGGGGTCACTTTAAGACAACCTGTGCCGAACTCCACATCCACATAGCGGTCTTCAATCACAGGAATTTCTCTTCCTACAAGAGGCACAATAACACGCTTACCTTTAAGCCATTCATTCTTAGTGTCCTTAGGATTGATACACATGGCAGTATCGCCCATTATGGTCTCAGGACGTGTGGTTGCTACAACAGCATATCGGCCTTCAGGGTCTCCTGACACATAGTAGCGCAGATAATAGAGTTTGGAATGTTCCTCTTGATAGTAAACTTCATCATCGGAGATGGCTGTCTTATTCTGAGGATCCCAGTTTACCATTCTCAGACCGCGGTAAATAAGTCCTTTATCGTAGAGGTCGCAAAATACCTTGGTCACGCTTTTGGTTCTGAGTTCATCCATTGTGAATGCAGTGCGATCCCAGTCGCAAGAAGCTCCCAGCTTGCGGAGTTGTTGCAGGATAATACCTCCATGATTGCGAGTCCAGTCCCATGCGTGTTCAAGAAATTGCTCACGCGTTAGATCGGTTTTCTTGATTCCCTGTTCGGCAAGTTTGGAGATTACTTTAGTCTCCGTAGCGATTGCAGCATGGTCGGTACCGGGTACCCAAAGGGCGTTTTTGCCTTGCATACGCGCCCGGCGTACCAATATGTCCTGAATAGTATTATTAAGCATGTGACCCATGTGGAGAACGCCTGTGACGTTGGGTGGCGGAATCACGATGCAATATGATTCGCGGTCATCAGGTTCGGAATGAAAGAGTTTGTTTTCCATCCAATATGCATACCATTTGTCTTCTACGGCATGTGGGTCATATTTAGTAGCTAATTCGTTCATGAGTCAATTATTATAAATTTAGCCACAAAGTTACAATATAAATTTAAGAATCTACCAAGCGAGTGAGGATAAAACGGATATAAAAGAGTAAATTTGCACATTAAATCTCCACATTTATGAATCAGCCGATAGAAATATCAGATATTTCCGACCCGAGAATCGCGCCGTTTGCGCGCCTTACCGATTCACAGATGCGATCGCGACTTGACCCCGTAAAGGCAGTTGTGATAGTAGAAAGTCCAAAGGTTATAGCCACTGCATTGGAGTGCGGGATGAAGCCACTCAGCCTGCTCTGTGAGCGCAAGCATATAGAGGGCGATGCAAGACAAATCATAGAGCAATGCGGCAATATACCGATCTACACAGGCGAGCGTGAGATTCTGGCGGCCATCACCGGTTATAAGCTTACTCGCGGCGTGCTATGCGCGATGCGCAGACCCGAAGAGAGGAGAGTAGACAGTATAACCAAATCGGCACGCAGAGTCCTTGTGCTTGATGAGATATCGGATTCTACAAATATAGGAGCAATGTTTCGATCCGCCGCTGCTCTCGGTATGGATGCTGTGGCTCTTACACGTACTTCCTGTGACCCTCTTAACCGTCGTTCAATCAGAGTATCTATGGGTGCAGTATTTCGTATTCCATGGATTTGGATCGATGATATTTGCCGGCTACAGGATGCCGGATTCAAAACTGCGGCAATGGCATTACGTCCTGACTCGATACCGCTTACATCAACTGAACTAAGGGGGGCGGAAAAGCTGGCTGTGGTTATGGGAGCAGAAGGGTATGGTCTTAGCAATCATGTTATAGATAGCTGCGACTATATTGTGAAAATACCGATGTCATACAATGTAGATTCTCTTAATGTGGCGGCTGCCGCTGCCATAGCTTGTTGGGAGCTTGGTAAGTGATTCAACATTTTAAGTTTTCCATCTGTTGTAAAGATGAATAGCAAATCTATCATTCAATTCAAAAATCTTTATATGAGAATTTTTGTAATCTCTCTGTTGTCTGCACTTTTTACCATTCAAGTTTCAGCAAAAGTCATTTATACGGGTGCAGATGATCCTCGTCTGTGCGGTACGATGATGCCCTATCCGGAAGTTAATCAAAGTCTTTCCGCATATCCGGATTCGCTCACTCCCGTGTTTATAAATCATCTCGGAAGGCATGGTGCGCGATTTCTGTCGTCGGAAAAGAAAGTCGTGACGCTCGAAAAGTCGTTGCATAAAGCTGAGACCATTGGTAGCTTGACTGAATACGGAAGAAAAATGCTTCAGTTGATAGCTGAAATCCGTAATTACACTGCCGGACGTTGGGGTGCTCTTGACTCGCTTGGAATTGCGGAGCAGAATGGTATAGGTCGTAGACTTGGAGAAAATTATCCTCCGCTACTTGACGGATTTTCCTCAGCAATAGCCACCTACGTTCCTCGCGCTGCAATGAGTATGTATTCTTTTTTGCATCCATTGACCGATTTAAATACTGATTTTCAGTCAGAAGCAGGGGAGGGAAAGCGTTACAATTCATTGCTCAGATTTTTTACGACCAATCCGGCCTACATTGCTTATTTGCAATCGGAAGAAGTGAACCAGAGTATATCTGATTTTGAAATGAAAACGGTACCCGTAGCACCTGCGGTAAGGCTTTTGGGAAAATCATTTCCTGCATCGGATGCGGAGCTGAAAAAGATGACAATGGAAGCATACGCTATAGTATCGTCATTGCCGGCAGCAGCACGTAAATCCTGCGCTTCGGAGTATTTTACTGAAGATGAGATGATACTGTGCTGGAAGACTGAGAATTATAGTCATTATCTGAAGCGTACGTCGGCTGATTCTTTATCTCCCGTTTCAAAATCTGCTATCCCCTTGCTTGAGCAGATGATAGAAGAGGCTGACAGCGCACTTAGCGGTAGAAGCACAAACAAAATGTCACTTCGTTTTGCGCATGCGGAGACGATCATGCCCTTACTCTCTCTACTTGAGATTGACGGATGTAACGCTCCGGGGATAAAAGCGTCCAAAGTTGCCGAGAAGTGGTATGACTGGTATGCATCACCGCTTGCATCCAATCTTCAGATAGTGTATTTTATATCCCCAAGCGGCAAGATATGGGTGAGAGGTGCACTTAATGAAGTTCCCATAAGCCTGACTGGTAGCCATGGGTCCTTATTTGCATCATGGGATGATGTGAAGAATTTGTGGAAAAAAAGAATTATTAGTCTTCAAGGGAAAAAATAATTGATGAATCCTTCGTCAAAATAAAATTTTTAGTTAACTTTGCACTTGAAACTGTAAAATAAGAACAAAAAATTTTATGAAGAGAATAATCTTTTCGTTGTTCACACTTTGTGCCGGAGTCTCAATGATATTTACTTCCTGCTCCGGCGACGAACCTGTTGTAACTGAACAGAAGACTGCAGTAAATTTTGAGCTGTCACTCCCGGTCGATTATTCCACAAGAGCATTGGGAGATGAGGGAACTATCGCCATCAATCAACTTGATTATACAGTATATGATGCTGAAGACAACGCTATAGTAAGCGGGACTCAATCAGTTGATCTTACCGGAACTAATCTTTCAGTAAACGTAACTCTTGACCTTGTTCCTCAGCAGACATACAGCATCGTATTTTTTGCTTCCAATACTGATTCTAAGTTTGCTAAGTATACAGATGGTATAGTGAATGTAGAATACACTGAGGCTGCCTCAAATGCTGAAACCGATGATGCTTTCTCCGGTCGCACATCATTTACACTTGACGACACTACTTCGAAAATAATTATGACTCTCCATCATACATTCGCTCAGATAAATTTCGGTACTTCTGATGCAGGAGAAGGAGTAGTGACTACGGGCTACAATTCATCAATGAGTGTGGCATCAGGCCTTTCCAAGCAAATTAATCTCCTTACGGGTATCGTAAGCTCGCCTGTTGAGAATGTAGTGCTTAAGGCTTCTTTCATCACTGTAGACAATCCGGGGTATCCTGAGAATGCTGACCTAAAGCTTGTGCAGATGAATTATGTGCTGCCGCAGGATAGCTCTATTCCTTCATTGATTTTTACCTCTTATGATGGTGAGACAGAGCTTAATTCCTTTACACTTACAGATGTGCCGGTGGCTTTGAATTACCGCACAAATATATCCGGCAACTTGTTTACGAAAGGAACTTCTGATGTGAAGAAGGCATTTATTGCTGAATAAATTAACTCATTATTTAAATATACAGGTGTGCCCATTATTATGGTTACACCTTTTATTTTATAAGTGCATATGTCAAATAATTTATCTGAAAAGGATATATGGTGCGCAATGACGGAGGGAGAGAGATATGATGCCTCGCATCCCGCTCTGATCCGTAAACTTGAGAAAACACGCGAGCTGCTTTGGGAATTCAATTCTTTGCCGCCCTCGCGTAAAGAAAGGCTTAGAGAAATCATCAGTAGTATTCTTGGAGCTAATGGTATGAATTTTCAGTTTAATCAGCCGTTCAGATGCGACTATGGAGAGAATATCTTCATTGGTGAAAACTTCTTTGCTAATTTTAATCTCACTATCCTTGACGAAGCTGAAGTCAGAATCGGGGATAATGTATTCATCGGACCGAATGTGAGTATTTATACTGCATGCCATCCTTTGGATTCGGCAGAACGCAATAAATTAATAGAATGGGCGGAACCGGTACGAATAGGGAATAACGTATGGATCGGTGGCTCGACCACTATCGTGCCGGGAGTGACAATAGGCGACAATGTAGTCATCGGCGCCGGTTCGGTTGTAACAAAAGATATTCCTTCCGGGTGTGTAGCGGTAGGCAATCCGGCGAAAGTGATAAAGTCAACTACCTAATAACTGCACATTACATTTCGCCGGATGTGCAACTGCAAGGGTCATAGCTACACTATAAGTTCATCCGCCATATCTATAATTTCCTCCCGCAGTTCAAGACAGGAAAGATATTTTTCCGGAATAGCATTATAGCCAAGAACAGCCCCTATGATGTTGCCTGTGACTGCACCTGTGGAATCGCTGTCTCCACTATGATTGACCGAACAGACTATGCACTTCTCGAAATTGTCAATATAGCGCGCCACACTGAAAATAGCGATAGCAAGTGTCTCTTCAGCAACCCATCCTTCGCCAAGATCACAAATACAGTCAATATCACTCATTTCTGATTGACTGAGTGATAGTGCTTTAAACAGAATTTTGCGAAGTTCAAGCGAAAAATTATCATTGTCAAAGCAACTGACGATGCTGTCTGCGACTCGAGTTACTATTGTATTAAATTTGGTGCGGTCAATTTCTTCTTCCTCCATACACGTAGCCACAATCATAGCCGCTGCCATAGAAGAATAGGTGCTCAGTGGGTGCTTATGGGTAAGCAGCGCCACTTCTCCTGCAAGCCGACCTGCGCGTTCCAAATTAAAGCTTTGATGAGCCGCTGCAAAAATACCTATTGGCGCCACTCTCATAACGCCTCCACATCCTTTTGATTGATTTACTACATCATTACGAGATCCGGATGCAATCATTTGCAACGCTGATAAACAGGTCACTCCGGGAGCCCTTCGTGACCAAAGTGAAGAGAGTCTGCTAAGATTGCTCCCTTTTATGGAGTGAGGAGATTCCGTCTGGGTAGCATACCAATGAATATAGCTTTCACAGATGCCTGAAATTATATCACTATCGTGACAACTTCCTGAGTTAATGGCTCTGAGCAAGCCTTCAGCTGTGAAGAGTGACATCTGAGTGTCGTCAGAGATTTCAGCAATACCTTCATTATTCAATCTATAGGTTGTAATACCCGGTTTCCCGAAATTTGCCAGAATAGTTTCGAGTGAATCAAATTCTATTGCATAGCCGAGAGCATCTCCAATGGCACCACCTAATAATGCACCGCGGCTCTTATTTCTGAGTCTTAGTAAATCCATCTACAATATCATTTATATCAGTGCGCTATATTAGTTGCTTGTAGAAAAATTGCAACAACAATCGTCGTGCACAAAGCGAGAAGGCAGATGATAATAATTTTATTGAGGAATTATTCTACGAAGCAAGCATTTTGAGCGTTTATCAGATATGCTATCAAAGCTTCATTAGTGCACATTATCTGACGCAAGAAGGTATCATATTTTTTGAAGTCATCTATTTGTTTAGTGGCAACGCCTGAATCTTCAGCTGCCTTTATAACTGCCGGAGCCACTACAGTAAGCAATCGATGGTCAAAAGGTTTGGGCAGAATATAGTCGGGACCGAAGCTGAGGTTATTGTTTCCGTAGGCCTTTTTGATATCTTCAGGTACAGGCTCTTGAGCAAGGGCGGCAATGGCTCTTGCGGCTCCTACTTTCATGGCTTCATTTATCACAGTAGCCCCACAATCCAATGCGCCTCTGAATATATATGGGAAACCCAGCACATTGTTTATCTGATTAGGATAATCACTTCTTCCGGTAGCAAAGATTATATCGGGACGTGACTTGATAGCAAGTTCGTAAGCAATCTCAGGTGAGGGGTTAGCCAGAGCGAAGACAATAGGGCGTTCAGCCATTGAGTTAATCATGTCGGTTGTTACCACATCCGCTACTGACAGGCCTAAAAAAACGTCAGCATCTCTCATGGCCTCAGCGAGAGTGTGGATATCAAGATCAGTAGCAAACTCAGCTTTCATCGGGTTGAGGTTTCCTCTGTCCTTGCGGATTACCCCCTTGCTATCGCACATCACCACATTTTCGTGCTTTACTCCTAATTCACAGAAGAGGCGTGTGCATGCTATGGCAGCAGCACCTGCGCCGTTTACAACCACTCTCACCTTTGATATATCCTTCCCTTGAATCTGAAGGGCATTAAGTAGAGCGGCAGAGGATATTATTGCTGTGCCGTGTTGGTCATCGTGCATCACGGGAATGTCGAGTCGTTCTCTGAGCTTACTTTCAATTTCAAAACACTCCGGCGCCTTGATATCCTCCAGATTGATACCTCCAAAAGTGGGCGCAAGTCGGGCTACTGTCTTCACTAATTCGTCAGGGTCGCTTTCATCAACTTCAATATCAAATGCATCAAGACCGGCAAAAATCTTAAAAAGAAGAGCTTTTCCTTCCATCACTGGCTTTGATGCTTTCGCTCCGATGTTACCAAGGCCGAGCACAGCAGTGCCATTAGAGATTACGGCTACCAAATTGCCACGGTTGGTATAATCAAAAATCTTTTTTGGATCATCCTTGATTTTAAGACAAGGATAAGCTACACCCGGAGAATATGCCAACGCAAGGTCAGCGGGAGTATCATAAGGTTTAGTAGGAACTACCTCAATTTTGCCCGGATGCGGATAGCGGTGGTAGTCAAGAGCCGCCTGTTCCAATGATTGTGCCATATTTCAGTGTATTATTATTTCCTTATAAATTTAAAACGCCGGCACTCCGCAATGTGTTTAGTGCTTTTGTAAATAATCGCAGCATTGATTGAAAATCAGAGAATTGTGACGCCACATTTATTTTACTCATTTTAGTCTAACTACATTGTTTCGTATAAAGCACGTCAATTATGATTGCCGTTGAATCATTTACCCGGCGTGGGCTATATAGAAAACATGAGGAGCTATAATTGCAACATTGTAAAGAAGATGGATTTTGAGACCTCCTATTTCAAATTATACTCTGACACATCAGATCTCTTCTATTTTCAAACTTTTAAAGTATTCGTATGTGGAATTGTAGAAAGATGGTTGCCTTGTTGGATCCTCCGGGAAGCCTTCCGGAGTCATTCGTACATTGCCTTCCGGCACACATATTACCATGCCTTGACGAGCTCGAGTGAGGAGCACTCGATATGCGTTGAGCATGTATTTCCGGGTCTCTTGATTCTTTTCTTGAGTCCATTGCGTTTTGCCGTTGAATTTCCAGAATGACCATCCGTCATTGTCATATCGCATATCGGCATCCCAAAGAACACATGAGTAGTCTACTTCAAGGCCTTGAACTTGTATCTCTGTAGCT
>CAYNNV010000092.1:0-8223 GCA_964398625.1 uncultured Sangeribacter sp.
GTAGAAACAGTAGAAACCGAGAAGTAAATTTTAAATAAGATGGCACAGCCCAATAGCGAAATTCGTTATCTTACCCCCCTTACGGTAGATACCAAGAAGAAAAAATATTGCCGTTTCAAACGCAGCGGTATCAAATACATCGATTATAAGGATCCTGAATTCCTTAAGAAGTTCCTCAACGAGCAGGGTAAAATTCTCCCCCGCCGTATCACCGGTACTTCACTTAAATTCCAGCGTCGTGTAGCTCAGGCTGTGAAGCGTGCTCGCCACTTGGCTCTTCTGCCCTACGTAACTGACTTGATGCAATAATCGTTTTATTAACCTCTACATTCAAAAGACATGAAACTTATACTGAAAGAAAACATACCCAACCTCGGCTATAAGGACGAAGTTGTGGAAGTTAAGGACGGTTATGGTCGCAATTATCTGATACCTCAGGGTAAAGCTATCATCGCTTCTGACGCTGCTCTTAAGCGCCTTGCCGAAGACCAGAAACAGCGCGCTCATAAGATTGCTAAAATCCGTGAAGAAGCTGAGGAACTCTGCCGTCGTATTGAAGGTAATCGCCTCACTATATCAGCTAAGACAAGTGCTAACGGCACCATCTTCGGAAGCGTAGGCGTAGCTCAGATTGCTGAAGAGCTTGAAAAACTCGGTATCGAAGTTGATCGTCGCTTCATCGTTGTAAAAGCTCCTGTCAAGGAAGTTGGCGTATACACGGCTACTATCAAACCTCACCGCGATGCTCAGGTTGACCTTACTTTTGAGGTTATTTCTGAAAACGCTCCTAAGGTAGAAGAAGCTCCCGCAACTGAAGAAGTTATTACTGAGGAGAAGTCTCAAGAAGAAAATACCGCTGAATAATTATCAGCTAATCAATGCAGAGGCTGTGTCAAAATATAAAATTTTGGCTCAGCCTCTATTTTTTCTCAATTTTTATTAAATCAAAGATATCGAATCATCAAACTCACGGAAAGCATATCCGGCCCTACACGATGCCAGCCTTTTAACGTAGCAACATTTTCAAAACCGATCTTACTAAATAACGCTTCACTCTCTTTGTTATCTTTAAGAATAGTTGCTGACAGAATCCTTAATCCAAGCAAGTCTATACAATACTTACATAAGGCATTCAAAGCATCGAAACCAAAACCTCTCTTTCTCACCTCAGGCAATATATAGATACCGACTTTAGCTCTTCCGTGATAAGTCTCTATATCAAAAAGGTCAATAATTCCCACAGGAATTTCCGAACCTTTTTCCTCTATTATCAGCCTCAATTGCCCCTCGGCGTAGGGATCAGCTGAGTAGCCTTCAACATATCTCTCTATTAACCGACGGGAAAAGGGAGCTCTGGTATCTGATACCCTCCAGGCAGGAGCATCATTTTCACACTCTAACATGAAGTCAATGTCTTCGGCTTCCACCGCTCTTAAACTCACATTTCCACTTTCTAAAACTGACATCTTGGATCATGATTATTGTTTAGCAAATGTTGACGAAAAGAGTACCCGGCCTTCAATAGATCGACCGAGGGTAAGCTCGTCAGTATATTCAAGCTCATTGCCTATACTCAGTCCTCTCGCTAAAATCGTAATTTTCACCCCGGTTTCCGCCAGTCTTCTATATATGTAAAAACCTGTAGTATCGCCCTCCATTGTCGGACTTAACGCTAAAATAATCTCTTCAATACCTTCTTCTTCAACCCTCTCAACAAGTGATTCTATTTCTATATCAGCAGGACCTATTCCATCAACAGGTGATATTAATCCTCCAAGCACATGATAAAGTCCGCGATGAGCGTGCGTTGATTCAATAGTTATGACATCTTGCACATTCTCTACAACACACACAGCCTTTTCATCCCTTCTTGTATCACTGCACAATTCACACACATCACTTTCAGAAATATTATGACATCGTCGGCAATAACATATTCCGTCGCGCATCTTCACAATAGCATCTGCAAAGGCATGAACTTTATCAGCGGGCTGCCGCAATAGATGAAGAGCGAGTCGTAATGCTGTCTTTTTCCCTATTCCGGGCAGCTTACTAAGCTCAGATGAAGCATTTTCCAATAGATGAGAATCAAGAGATCTTTCCATATATATTGTTCCTGAATACAAAGGTACGCAAAAAACGGGAATAATTGCTAACTTTGCAATCATGATTGAGTATATTAAAGGAGAAATTGCTGAACTGCTGCCAACTGAAGTAATAATAGACTGTAATGGAATAGGATACAGCATAAATATTACGTTAATGGATTATACCCTTCTGGAAGGAATGAAAGGCGCGAAATTATACATCTATGAAGCTATTCGTGAAGACGCACATATTCTTTATGGTTTTTTAGAGAAAAGATCAAGAGAATTGTTCCTGCTTCTTACAGGAGTCTCAGGAGTTGGTCCTAATACTGCACGCCTCATCCTTTCAGCTATAAACACAGCGGATCTTCAACTGGCTCTCGCCTCCGGTGATGATCGCCCGCTCCGCGCCGTCAAAGGGATAGGCGCCAAGACAGCTCAGAGAATCATTATTGACCTCAAGGATAAAATAAAAGTGGATGAATCTACGTTATCTTCACAACCCGCCATATCTTCAGAGGCATTCAATGAGTCATTGGCAGCTCTCACAATGCTTGGATTCTCATCGCAGCCTGCGCAAAAGGCATTGCGGAAGATATTCAAAGAGACGCCTACGATTTCGGTTGAAAATGCCATCAAATCGGCTCTCAAGATGCTCTGAGTTGATGTGCGACAAGGCTTGCATAGCCTAAAGTGACATGAGACGACGTTCTTCTATTATAATTAAGTCCCTGTTGCCGGTAGCAGTAATAACAATATTGCTGCTTACTACCCTTTTGTCGTCTCCACAATATTATAAATCAACACTTGCACCCCCTCCGCCACCTCCTGAAATCACTCCTAACGTAGTGAATCCATCATCAAAGAAACAGGCAGATTCAGTCAATATGCAAGCCCCCGTACAGACTACAATTCCTGCCGGTTATGATGATTTAGTGCCCCAAGAATATGCAGCCGACCTTCGCACTCCACAAAACGTAAAAACCGAAGTTGAATTCGACCCGATTCTAAAGATGTATGTCATTAGAATGAAAGTTGGCGATCGCGAGGTTTCTCCACCTTATATGCTTACTCCGGAGGAGTATAATGCAATTGCAATGCGCTCTGACCTTCAGTCGTATTTCAAGTCGCAAAATTCAGAAATTTATGAAAAGAAGGAGAAACAACCTTTCAATATCCTTGACATGAATTTTGCACTCGGGCCGCTTGAGAAAATATTCGGTCCCGGAGGTGTGCGTCTTACTACATCCGGATCCATTCAGGTATCAATGGGACTAAAAAGCAATAAAACTGACAATCCTTCATTGCCTATAAAGTCCCGTAGAAAGACTTATTTTGATTTTGACCAGAAGATTCAGGCCAATATATCTGCGTCGGTAGGTGACAAGCTTAAATTTAACATGACCTACAACACTGATGCGACATTTGACTTTGACTCCAAAAACCTTAAACTCTCATACGAGGGTAAGGAAGATGAAATAATCAAGCAAATAGAGGCAGGTAATGTCTCAATGACCACCGGATCAAGCCTAATACGCGGCAGTTCTGCTCTTTTTGGTTTCAAAACCAAACTTCAGTTTGGCAAACTGACTTTGACGGGACTTGTATCACAACAGAACTCAGAATCAAAAACCGTTAATACCACTGGCGGCGTGCAGACCACACCTTTCTCAATTAAAGCTGATGAATATGATGCCAACCGCCACTTTTTCCTTGCGCAATACTTTGTAGATAATTATGACAAGTTTGCATCAAAACTCCCCTATGTAAGTTCTGGTATTCAAATCACACGTATTGAGGTATGGATTACAAATAAGACAGGTAATTATAATGAGTCGCGCAATTTTGTAGGCTTTATGGACCTCGGAGAAAACACTCGCCTGGCTAATGACTACTGGATTGCCAATATGTCGACTGACATTCCTACCAATACCAGCAATGACCTGCTTTCTGTTATTAAATCAGAATATCCTGACGCTCGAAATATTAATCAGGTGACTCAGGTACTTGCTCCGCTTGAAGCATACGGAATTTCAGGAGGTAAGGATTATGAAAAAGTTGAAAGTGCACGACTTCTAAGTTCAAGTGAATATTCTCTTAACTCAACCCTTGGATACATTTCTCTGAAGCAGCAACTCAACTCAGATGAAGTACTTGCTGTAGCTTATGAATACACCTATGGAGGAAAAGTATATCAGGTCGGCGAATTTTCAGGTGATGTGACTTCAACATCGCAATCACTTTATTTAAAAATGCTCAGGGGTACAACCATCTCTCCGAAATTGCCGATGTGGAGACTGATGATGAAAAATGTCTATTCACTCGGTGCATATCAGTTGCAAAAGAAGAATTTCAAATTAAATATAAAATACTTAAGCGACACCACCGGTACTGAGCTTAACTACCTACCTGTAGGAGAAATATCAAATGTGCCCTTGCTGCAGGTTATGAACCTTGACCGAATTGACTCCAACCAGGAATCTAATCCCGACGGTTTTTTTGATTATATTGAAGGATATACCGTACTTCCACAATCGGGTAAAATAATTTTTCCGGTTGTGGAGCCTTTCGGATCAAATCTTGAGAATAAAATAGGTAATCCGGAATTAGCAAAACAATTTGTTTACAAGGAGTTATACGATTCAACTTTGGTGGTTGCACGCCAATTTGCAGATAAAAACAAATTCTCTCTGAAAGGTGAGTATCAGGCATCAAATGGCGCTCAGATAAGATTGAATGCAATGAATGTGCCGAGAGGTTCGGTTGTTGTCACTGCAGGCGGCGTTACACTTGTAGAAAATTCAGACTATACAGTTGACTACAATATGGGTATCGTAACAATCACAAATCAAAGTATCATTGAATCCGGTACGAATGTGAGCGTTACACTTGAAAACCAATCGCTTTTCTCAATGCAAAGGAAGACTCTACTGGGTCTTGACGCACAATATAAATTCAATAAAGATCTCACTTTAGGAGCTACAATCCTTCATTTTTCAGAGAAAGCACTTACGGAAAAAGTAAGTATTGGCGATGAGATTATCAACAATACCATGTGGGGTATGAATCTCAACTGGAATACCAACTTCATGTGGCTTACAAATCTTGTAAGCAAAATTCCAACAGTTAACGCTACTGCCCCCTCAACTCTAAGCCTTAATGCTGAATTTGCCCAGATTATTCCACATAAGCAAAAATCCGGGAGCAACAAAGGCTCAAGTTATATTGACGACTTTGAGACTACTCAGACCGGTGTTGATATGCGAAGTCCATACTCATGGTTTCTTGCATCGACACCCTATGACAATTCGTCTGATCCCTTGTTCCCGGAAGGTGCTTTGAGCAATGATCCTGCCTACGGCAAGAACCGAGCTTTGCTCAATTGGTATTATATTGACCGCATGTTTACGCAAAAAAATTCGTCAATGCTGCCGGGATATCTAAAGAATGACCTGAAGCAACTCTCGAATCCTTACGTGCGTGAAGTGACTATGCGTGAGATATTCCCTAACCGAGACCTCAACTATGGAGAGGCATCTACAATCCAAACACTCAATCTCTCTTTCTATCCATCGGAAAGGGGCCCATATAATCTTGATACTGAAAATATTGATACTGATGGCAATCTACTATATCCTGAGCGTCGTTGGGGTGGAATAATGCGCAAAATGGAAAATACCAATTTTGAAAATTCCAATGTGGAATATCTTCAGTTCTGGCTTCTTGATCCATTCCTTGACCCCGACAATGATAATCGGGATGGTGGAGATTTATACTTTAATTTCGGTGAGATAAGCGAAGATATTCTAAAAGATGGAATGAAGAGCTATGAAAACGGAAACCCCATTGACGGTAATGATTCTTTTATGGAAAATACCATTTGGGGTAAAGTGTCACGACAGAATTCTCTCACTTATGCATTTGAAAATTCTGAAAATGCTCGTCCTCTTCAAGATCTCGGTTACGACGGATTGTCAAATGAAGATGAATATAGTTTCGATACTTATAAGGACTATCTTGACCGATTAAGATCGCGTCTTTCACCTGAGGCTGTCGAAAGAATGCAGTTAGATCCGGCCTCCCCTATCAATGACCCGGCCGGCGACAATTATCAGTTCTTCCGCTCTCCATATTATGACGACACCCGAACTTCAATCATAGGGCGCTACAAGCGCTATAACGGCCCGGAAGGAAACTCTCTTTCTCCTGACCAAAGCACTAATCCTTATTATCAATCGTCACGCTCGGTGCCTGACGTTGAAGATATAAATCAGGATAATACTCTTAACGAATACGAAAGATACTTCCAATATAAGGTCTCAATACGCCCCGAGGATCTTGTGGTTGGTAAAAATTATATTGCCGACAAGCAGGAATCAGTAGTTCGAACTGCTGATGGTAACCCTCTTCAGGTGGTTTGGTATCAATTTAAAATACCCCTCAGTTCTCCTGATAAAGTTGTGGGTGGTATCAATGACTTCTCCACCATTCGCTTCGCAAGAATGTTTATGACCGGTTTCAAGGAGGTGACTCATCTTCGTTTTGCTACTCTCGAACTTGTACGCGGTGAATGGCGAGATTATCAATTCAATCTCAATTCACGCAACGACTCTCCTGCTGAAGGAGACCTTGATATTTCTATTGTCAACATTGAAGAAAACTCCGGTAAGACCCCGGTCAACTATGTGCTTCCTCCTGGTGTAACTCGTATTCAGGATCCCGGTCAAAGTCAGGCAACTCAGCTTAACGAGCAATCCATGTCAATGACAGTCACAGGGCTACAACCCGGAGATGCGCGTGGCGTATATAAGAATACTCAGCTTGATCTTCGAGTTTATAAAAGAATGCAGATGTGGATCCATGCTGAAGCTCCCGTAGATGATCACACAAATCTCGCGAACGGAGATCTTTCCATATTTGTACGTCTTGGTTCTGACGTAAAGAACAATTACTATGAATATGAGATACCCCTTACTCTGACTCCTGCGGGAAAATACAACAACAGTCTATCTTCCGATCGTGCCAAAGTCTGGCCTATAAGCAACTTTTTGGATGTGGACTTTGATGCCTTCACTTCCCTCAAAACACAGCGAAATCATGAGAGAAGTATGGGCACACCGGGCGTGGGTTTTTCTCAGGTATTTACACGTCAAGATCCGGATAACGCCCAAAATACAATCTCTGTATTAGGCAATCCATCTTTGAGTGATGTTAGAGTTATGCTCATCGGCATACGCAATAGGGCAGCTTCAGTTAAGGATGGTACTGTATGGGTCAATGAGCTTAAAGTCACCGACTTCAATGAAGATGGAGGTTGGGCGGCCAAAGGTACTATGAATCTTGGCATTTCCGATATAGCATCGGTCAATGTTGGTGGACATATTGAGACAGACGGATTCGGTGGTGTTGACCAAGGTCTTTCAGCCCGCCGTCTTGACAACTATAAGCAATTCAATGTGGCCGTACAAGGCGATCTCGGGCGATTTGTACCGGCTAATGCGAAGCTTTCCGCTCCTATATATTATTCTTATTCACAAGAAATAACTACTCCTAAGTATAATCCCCTTGATCAAGATATTCTCCTTAAGGACGCTTTGGATGCTGCTACCACTAAGCAGGAAAAAGACTCCATCAAGAGCTATGCTGAAACTGTGAAGCGCGTGGAATCGTTCTCTATAACCGGATTGAAATTCAATGTCAAAAGTAAAAATCCCATGCCTTGGGATCCGGCAAACTTCCAGTTGAGTTTCTCCTTCAATAAGCAGCACTCACTTGATCCTACAACTGAGTACGAGAATACCAATGATTACCGTGGACAATTCCAGTATTCCTATACCCCAACTTTCAGACCATGGAAGCCGTTTGCAAAAATAAAGAATAAGAGCAAACACATGAAATTCTTTAAAGATTGGGAGTTCCACTGGATATTTACTTCACTTACATTCCAGACCAATATGTCGAGGTACTATTATGAGCAACAGACGCGCTCCGAAATAGACCAAATGATGCAACTTCCGGTTCAGGTAAGTAAAAATTTCCTTTGGGATCGTCAGTTGAACCTATCTTGGAATCTGACTAACTCTCTTTCTTTCCAATTTTCTTCTAATACCGGAGCTAGAATTGAGGAGACATTAGG